>JAFOYS010000257.1 GCA_017391435.1 Alistipes sp.
ACAGTAATCCATACTTTGTATGATGGCTCTCCAAAACCTTCGCAGACACATATTGGTAACGATGTCTCTGTGGGTCATAATGCTACTATTCACGGCGCTATTATTGAGGATAACTGCCTGATTGGTATGGGCGCTACAATTCTTGACAATGCTGTTGTTGCAACGGGTTGTATTATTGCAGCAAATGCGCTGGTGCTCTCAGGTTCTAAGCTTGAGCCAAATTCTGTCTATGCTGGTGTGCCTGCAAAGAAGGTTAAGGATGTGACTCCAGAGCAGCGAGAGACCATTATTGCGCGCATTGCACGCGACTACCGTATGTACGCCTCTTGGTACGACGAGGAGTAGATGTTGAAAACTAACCTACCTACGCTATGAAACTAAAGATTGGAACAAAGTCTCCGATAATATCCTTTACGCTGGTAGCTCTTGCTATCAGTCTTATTGTCAACTTCTCCTATATGCTGCTGATGGTTGTCAACCAATCTTCAGAGATTAGGGGTCGTAAGCCGGATAATCGCCACAGTAGCCCTGCTGTTGTTGTAGAGGGAATATTGGGCCTTAGTGTAGATGGTTATGGATATCTTATTGAGAATCAAACACTTGACAGTATATATGTAGATCGCCGATCAGTGCGCCGTTTAGAACTTGAGTCGGGAGATGTGCTTACTATTGAGGCGCGAAATCAGGATCGCTATGAAGGAGCACATCCTGTTATGAGTCGCCTGCTTGTTCGCAATGGGCAGCCCTTTGACTATGGCTCACTATATAATAGTTCAGACCAGTGGGAGGTTATCCTTTATCAGATTTTCTTCTATACGGTTGTCTCGTTGTTGTTGCTTGTCCTGATGACCTTCCGCCGTACGGGAGATAGACCAATCTGGACATCTCTCTTTGCCCGAGCGGGTGTGGCTGTGGTGGTCACCTCGGTGGCATATCTTCTCTCGCCAATAACCTTCTACCATACGGGCGAGACAAAGCTTGTCTGCCAGATAGACCATATGCTTGACTTTGTGGTGATGCTAAAGTGTCTGTTTATGCTCGCTGTAGTTCTTCTCTACTCGCAAATCTATGTCCTTATATACCAGCGACAGCAGATTCTGCTTGAGAACGAACAGCTTCAGAACGAGAATCTTACGACGCGATATAATATGCTCGTTAGTCAGATTAACCCACACTTCTTCTTTAACTCGCTCAACTCTCTGTCTATGCTTGTGCGTGAGCGAGACTCTGAGCGTGCCCTTGAGTATATCGATCAGCTCTCATACACCTTTAGATATATTACTCAGAACGGAAATAATTCTGAGCTTGTGTCGCTTCGTGATGAGATGAGTTTTGCTAAGGCCTACTGTTATATGTTCCACATCCGCTATGCAGATAAGATATTCTTTGATATCTCTGTTTCGGAGGAGTATTATGAGTACAAACTACCTGCACTATCGCTTCAACCACTTATTGGTAACGCTGTGAAGCACAATGCAATAACTTCAAAGAATCCTCTGCGAGTATCTATCCGCACTGAGAATGGAAATCTTGTTGTATCCAACCCTAAGCGACCACTTCTTGAACCTCAGGTTGGTACCGGCACTGGGTTGCAGAATCTCTGTAGCAGATATGAGTTAATGTTGGGTAAGAAGATAGAGATTGAGTGCAGTGGTAATGAGTTTATTGTCCGCCTACCCCTTAAACGAGCATAGATTATGAAACTGTTGATAATTGAGGACGAGACTGCTGCTGCAATGAATCTACGCAGTATACTTAACACTGTAACTCCAGATGCAGAGATAGTCGATGTTATAGATACGGTTGTTGATAGTATAGAGTGGTTTGAAAATAACCCTATGCCAGACCTTGTCTTTATGGATATTCAACTCTCTGATGGCGAGTCGTTTAAGATATTTGATAAGGTTAAGATATCTTGTCCTATAGTCTTTACTACGGCTTACGATCAGTACGCACTCAAAGCCTTTGAGGTCAATAGTATAGACTATCTGCTTAAACCAATCAATGAACACGCTGTGCGCCGTGCTGTAGATAAGTGGCACGCACTCACAGGGGCAGATAGAAGTGAGTATGCTGCTCGCGTAGATAGTATGGTTGCTGAGCAGAAGGCATTGCGCCAGAGTTTTCTTGTTCGCTTTAGGGATAAGTTGATTCCTCTTGGTCAGGATGAGATTGCATATTGTTATACATCTGAAGAGAAGGTCTATGCTTTTGGTTACAATGGAGAGCGCTACCCTTTAGAGTATACGCTTGAGGCGTTGCAAGGTATGTTAAACTCTGCCAGATTCTATCGTGCCAACCGTCAGTTTATTATCGCGCGCGATGCGGTTGCGGACATATCTGTATGGTTTGGAAGCCGTTTGTCTGTTAATTTAAAGATGGAGACGCCCGAAAAAATCATTGTTTCAAAGGCGCGAGTGCCAGAATTTAAGCAGTGGCTAATAAGTTGAGTCAAAATATATGGCGATTCACCCTTTCATTTGGTCGTTTCACAGATTTTTAGGTCTTGTGGAACGATTATTTTTTTAAATTTGCGACCGAAAAACAGAACAGTACTATAACGGAACTACCAAAAATTTAATATGAAACGAATTATTCTTCTTTTTACACTACTTGCTACCTTTGCTGTAGCAACGGCGCAATCTAAGGGAAAGGTCTCTCTTGTGTTGGTTGACCAGGCCTCAAAGCAGGCTGTTATTGGTGCTGTAGTAGAGGTCTACCCTACCGCAAAGCCTGATAATAAGAGGTACTACACATCTAATGTAGACGGTACAGTGACATTCCCTGCTCTGGAATATGGCGAGTATACTATGCTTGCCACCTGCTTGGGTTATACTGACCTTACAAAGACATTCAATGTAAAGTCTGCTAATCTCTCACTTGGCAAGGTTACAATGAAGGAGAGCACTACCCGCATTGATACCGTAGTTAAGGAGGTTAAGTCTTTGCGAGCTTCGCAGAATGGAGATACCCTGAGTTACAATGCAGGCGCATTTAAGGTTGCCAATGATGCAGATGTAGAGGGTCTACTTAAGAAGATGCCAGGTATAAATATCAACAACGGCACTGTAGAGGCTCAGGGCGAGACTATCCAGAAGGTCTTTGTAGATGGCAAGGAGTTCTTCGGCGAGGATGTAAGCACAGCTATCAAGTCTCTTCCAGCGGAGGCTGTTGAGCGTGTGGAGGTCTTTAATAAGCTGTCAGATCAGGCTGAGTTCTCTGGTATGGACGATGGTGAGGGCTATAAGGCACTCAATATTGTAACAAAGACCAATATGCGACAGGGTCAGTTTGGTAAGATGTATGCTGGTTATGGTTATCAGCCTAAGACTGACGATGTTACATCACACCATAAGTATACTGTTGGAGGAAATGTAAACTTCTTCCAGGGCGATAGTCGTGTCTCACTTATCGGCTTGTTTAACAATATAAACCAGCAGAACTTCTCTTTTGAGGATATTCTGGGTGTCTCTGGTGGCGGTCAGGGCGGCGGCGGTGGTCGTCGTGGCTTTGGTCAGTATATGGTTCGCCCACAGAGCGGTGTAGCTCTTGTAAACTCTATTGGCCTTAACTACTCAGACAACTGGGGTCGTAAGAATCAAGTTAAGTTCCAGGGTAGCTACTTCTTTAATAATACAAGCACAAAGAATCTCTCTGAGACTGATACTTGGTACGAGGATCCATCGCCTGTTGATACTCTGCATAAGGAGGGTTATTCAAAGACTCTGAATAACAACCACCGTCTTAATGCCCGTTTAGACTGGAAGATTTCTCGTAATCAGTCGCTTATGTCGCGTACTTCGTTTAGTTATCAGGGCAACTCTCCAGTATCTACATCTGAGGGCTATCAGCATGGTCAGAGCGGTTTGCTCTACCTCTATGACAAGAGTGATAGAGATAACTACGGTATTAACTTCCGAGAGTTTTTGCAGTATCGTGTAAAGATTGCCAAGCCAGGTCGTACTCTTACTGTAGACGCAAACTTTAACTATCGAGATAACCACAACTCTCGTAAGCTGATATCTAACGAGTCTGCAGGTATTGCACAGTATGACTCAGAACTGTTAAATCAGTATCTTGGTGAAGGTAGCAACTGGCACGATATGATGAATAATCCACTGCTATACTCTCCAGTATATCAGATTATTACCGCGCCAACTCGCGAGTATACTATTCGTGGAAATGTGACATACAATGAGCCTCTGTCACAGTACAGTTCGCTCAGTTTACAATACCGACTCTCGTATGAGGATGAAATCAAGAATCAAGAGGCGTTCTATTATGACGAGAACTTTGATCCTTCCTCCAAAACAATCAACCAACAGATGACATCTAAGTACGAGAGCGGCTATTGGACACATCGTGTTGGTCCTGGTTTCCGCTACTCAAAGAACAAGAACACTATTGTGACAAATCTCTACTATCAGCGTTCTATTCTTGACGGAAATATTGTTGGTGGTCAGAGCGATAAGATTAATCGCACATTTAACAACTTTATCTACTTTGGAATGCTTAACTACGCGTTCAATAAGGAGAACTCAATACGCCTCTTCTTGCGTTCGTGGACAAGCGCTCCGTCAGTAACTCAGCTTCAGAGTATCTTTGATGTCTCTACACCGCAGTATCTGAGTGTTGGTAATAAGGATTTGAATCCTTCATTTACTCACCGAGTGAACTTCCACTATATCCACTCAAATATTGAGAAGGGTCGTACATTTATGTGGATGTTCTCTCTGCAGAATCAGCAGAACTATATCTCTTCATCTACTCTCTACTGCCCTACTGGCTTTGCTCTTACACAGTTTGGAGATATGAAGGATGTTCCGCTCAACTCAAAGGGTGAGCCGTATACTCCGCAGCGAATTACCTCTTATGAGAATCTTGATGGATACTGGAGCCTCAGAACTCATATCAGCTTGGGTCTACCACTCTCGTTTATGAAGTGTAACCTTAACCTCACTGCTGGTGTTAACTATAATATTGTCCCTACGGCTATCTATAACACTGAGGGTGGTGTAGTTGAGAATATTATTAACCACAAATTCACAACCAACCTTGCTAAGAATATCGGTTACGACGCCTCTGTGACACTTGGTAGTAATATCTCTGAGAATATTGACTTTACCCTCTCTTGGCGCGGTACATACAACCAGGCTTGGAATAGTGCTGCTCGTAACGGCGGTAAGAATGACTATTTTAACCACGTAGCATCAGGTAGCCTTAAGTGGGTATTCTGGAAGGGCTTTACATTCACAGCAGCTTGTTCATACAATCAGTATCTTGGTATTACTCAGGACTATAACGAGCAGTAT
>JAFOYS010000258.1 GCA_017391435.1 Alistipes sp.
GCATCGTCAACATTTATCTGCATACCGATTGTGTAGTACAGCCCTGCAGTATCCTCACCAGGGTTGCTGTTTTGAGTTGTCGGTGTGATGATAGTAGTCGTAGGCTTCTCAGGCTCTGGTTCTGGCTTTGGCTCAGCAGGCTGCTCAGGCTCAGGCTTTGGAGTCGGAAACTTGCTCCAGTCTGGACCCTTTGAGTACTCGTCATCGGGGTTACAAGCAATAAGTGTCATAGTAAGTAGTGTGAATAGTACTCTTTTCATATTCTCTGTTTATTGATTATAGGCTTTCTGATAGTCGCTTACTATCTTGTTGTATGAGTTCATAACTGTCACTGCATTTGCACCGCTAAGCTCAAAGAGGAATACTCCGCGATATCTGTTATCCTTGAGCATTGTAAGGTATACCTCCTCCCACTTGCTTATATTACCATCGCCAATAAGGCTGTGGCTGTCGTTCTTGGTGCCAAACATCGTGTCGTGGATATGGACAGTGCCAAGACGAGGGCCTATCCACTTGAGGAACTGAACAACATCTTGTCCTACGCAGTGCGCGTGGCCAATGTCGTATGTCACCCACGCATCCTCTACACCATCTATCGTTGAGGCCATCTCCTCTGGTGTAGGGCATAGGCTGCCGACAAGATTCTCAACGCAGATTCTTACGCCCAACTCTTTGGCCACTGGAATCATCTCTGCAAGCGACTTACGAGCTTGAGCTACAGACTCAGTGCGAGGTGAGAGAACACCCTTGCTGCCGTGCAGAACATAGTTCTTACACTCTGGAAAACCTGCTGCACAGAGGCGCATTACGCGGTTGAGATACTGAACGCTCTGACGGCGAATATTCTCGCTACCACCAGGGTTTGTCCAATTTTTATCCTCAAATGGCAGGTGGATAGACCAGACTGTAAGCCCTACAGCCTTGACCTGAGAAGCAACTGTGCTGAAGGCGGCAAGGACCGTATCGTCGCTCTTGTCATTAATGCCGTAACTGTGCTTGATAGTTATCTCAATATACTTAAAACCTGCTGAGGCAATCTCTGCAAGGCGGGCGTTGAAGTTCTTCTGCTCAATGTTGATAGATATTCCAGGGTAGAATCTCAGTCCGGCAATCTGTGAGCCTACGGGCGCAACAACTGTTGTTGGCTCAATGTATTGGGTTGTAAACTGCTCAGGCTTCTCTGGCTCTGGTGTGGGTGTAAAATCTCCCCAATCTGGGCCCGCTGGGCTCTTCTCGGAGCAAGATGCAAAGAGAAGTAGCGCAAGAAATAGTGAATAGATAGTTCTCATATCGTTTTGAATTATAACTCGTTATACTGCTTGAGGATAATCTCGTTGTAGGTTCTCATAACCTCTACAGGGTCATTACCTCCCAGCTCAAACATAAACACGCCACGGTAGCGGTTATCCTTGAGAAGTGTTCTGTATACCTCACCCCAACGGTTTACATCACCCTGACCTACAATGCGGTGGTCGTCAATGCGAGAGCCGAACATTGTGTCGTGCATATGCACTGTTCCAAGGCGCGGGCCTATCCACTTGAGGAACTCAATAACATCCTGACCTACGCAGTTTGCGTGGCCAATGTCATATGTAACCCACGCATCCTCAACTCCGTCAATAGTCGCACCCATCTCCTCAATTGTAGGGCATAGACTGCCGACAAGATTCTCAACGCAGAGGCGTACGCCCATCTGCTTGGCTGCTGGAATCATCTCTGCAAGCGACTTACGAGCTTGAGCTACTGACTCGCTACGAGGGGTAAGAGTTCCCTTGCTACAGTGTAGAACATAGTTCTTGCACTCTGGAATAGCCTTGTTGCAGAGTGTAAGCACGCGCATAATGTTATCTACACTCTGACGACGGATGCTCTCCTCGCCGCCGATGTTTGTCCAGACTCTATCCTCAAAAGGTAGGTGCATAGACCACACTGTAAGGCCAGCAGCAGCTGCCTGATTGCGCTTTGTTGTAAGAAGGGCTATAGCCTCCTCATCGCTCATCTGAGCAAGGCCAGACTTGTGGGCAATAGAGATCTCAATATACTTAAATCCCGCTGCGGCAATCTGCTCAAGGTACTGCTCAAAGTTCTCCATACGGATGCCGATAGAGATTCCAGGGTAGTAACGAAGCCCCTCAATTTTTGCCCCCTCGGGAGCAACCTCTGTTGTTGGTGTAATCATCACCTCGCGGCTCTGACAGCCGATAACTGCTAACGAGAGCAGTGCAAGTATAAGCTTTTTCATATAGTTTAATTTTAGGTTGTCTTATTTTAATAAGACACACAACGAGCCCACTACGCCCAAACTGTTAGATAAAAAAAGCCCCAAATAGGGACTTTGTGCTACTCTCTTACAACATCGTGTCCAAAAGGTACCAGCGCAAGTATCATCAGCTTGAAGTGTTGTTTGCCAAATGGAATGCCGATAATTGTAATGCAGTAGAAAATGCCGAGTGTAAGGTGTGCAAGAGCCAGCTCAATGCCGCCGCATATAATCCATAGTACATTAAGTAGTAGCGATAGACATCCCGAAGCACTCTGAGTTGCTACCACGCTGCCACCAAATGGCCACATAGCAAATAGGCCTAACTTCATAACCTTGAGGCCGAAAGGTATGCCGACAATAGTCAGACACAATACCAAGCCACCTAAGAAATAGCCCAAACCGAGGAAAAAACCTCCAAAAATAAACCAGATAAGATTGCCAAGTAGACTCATAGTTTTTAGTTTTAAGTACAATTTCCTTCAAAAATAGTGATTTTTGAGAAAAAAACAAAAAAAATAGCCCGCTGCAAGTGCAACGGACTGTTTGTTGTTTACTCTTCAATCTTGTGCCAGTAGAGGCTCTTTGAGAATGGGCCGAGGTAGCCACGAACTCGCAGGGTCTTGTCGTCTTTGAAATCTACAACTGTCTTGTACACCTTTCCCGATGTCGGGTCGTAGATATTTCCATCATCCCAAACATTATCTTCGCCGTTGTAGCTTACGCTCTCAATCAGCACGATTTGGTCAGATGGGGTGTTTCGTTTTGCAGGGTCTGGGTTCTTAACATCTGTGCGAATGCTACCATCGGGGTTATTCGGCTTTTCGAGCCAAAAGACCTGCGCCTTGTAGGCGTTATTGCCGATTTTGGAGATACGAACCTTCGACACTGCACCATCCTTCACTGCTTTGTACTCTCCTAAAATGCGGTCGCCATCGTTAGCAGCCGCGCTTGCAACGGTTGAGGATAAAGCAAGAACTCCTGCAACCACAAGCATAAATAACTTTCTCATAAGAACGAATTGTTAAAATTTAACGGAACAAATATAGCGAATTATCCGTAATTTCAAAAATCGTGCTACTCAAAGATGGTCATTGCAGGGTTGTATATCTCGCTCTCGATATCCAGAAAGTCGAGTACAGAGTGGAAGATATGGTACTGACCCGCATA
>JAFOYS010000259.1 GCA_017391435.1 Alistipes sp.
CATTACTACGGGTGAGATTACATCCTCTGGCATTGAGCATATAGAGTTCCTCTTTACTGCCAACGAGGGTATCGCTCCACGAGTAATTGAGAAGATTGCCTCAGGAGGTGAGCTCTCGCGTGTAATGTTGGCACTCAAGGCTATACTTTCTCGCACACTCAATCTGCCTACAATAATCTTTGATGAGATTGACACAGGTGTCTCTGGCAGCGTGGCTAATGCCGTAGGAGAGGTTATCGCAACACTATCTGCCACTATGCAGGTAATAGATATCACCCACCTTCCACAGGTAGCATCAAAGGGTAACTGCCACTTCCTTGTCTACAAGAGCGATAGCACAACAAATATGCGCGCACTTACAGATGATGAGCGCGTGGTAGAGATTGCAAAGATGCTCTCTGGAGACAGCGTTACAGAGGCAGCAATAGCACAAGCACAGATTCTTCTTGGCACAAAATGAGATGGATAGTATACATACTATGCGCTCTATTTACAGTCAGTTGTCAGACAAGCAAAAGAGCTGATAGTGAGGTTTTTGCCCCTTACTACACGCCAAAGTATGCCCAATCATTCGCTATTGTAACAGACTCTGAATCGCGCAAGATTCTTATTGTCTCTAATCCATACCAGAGCGACAAACCCTTTGAGCAGCGAGTATATCTGCTTGACAAAGATCAGAAGGCACCCAAAGGTGAGGTTGCAGTAACTATCCCAGCAACAAAGATCTCCTGCCTATCTTCAAGTCACATAGCTATGCTTGACGCAGTGGGTGCTTCTGAATACATCGTAGGGGTCTCAGGACTAAAGTATATCACCAACACCGCAGTTCGTAGCCGAGCCGTAGAGATTGGTTACGACACAGCCCTAAACTACGAGAACATTAAGGCTGCTGGCACTGAGGTTATACTACTCTACGGTCTATATGGAGAGCAGAGTGGCATCACTACAAAACTCACACAACTTGGCATACCTTATATTTATATAGGCGACTACATTGAGTCCTCCCCCCTTGGTAAGGCTGAGTGGATAGTAGCACTATCGGCCCTTTGCGGAGCTGAGAGTGAGGGTTTAAAGTACTTTGAGGCTCTTGAATCTCGCTACAACGCTCTTAAGGCTCAAGCGGCCAAATATACTACCCGCCCAAAAGTTATGCTCAACACCCCATATCGCGACACTTGGTTTATGCCCTCTGTGCGTAGTTATGCAGTAACACTTATTACAGATGCGGGTGCTGAGTATATCTACCCCCAGAACTGTAGCGCACAGTCAGAGCCTATATCTCTGGAGCAGGCTCTACTTTTAGCCTCTAAGGCCGACTTCTGGCTCAATGTTGGTAATACTGAGAGCCTTGCTCAGCTTTGCCGAGAGAATCCAAAGTTTGCATCTGTTCCTGCAGTAGCAAATAGTCGCGTATACAACAACACCAAGCGCACAACAGAGTCTGGAGGCAGTGACTTCTGGGAGTCGGGTGCCGTAAAGGCAGATGTCGTACTGCACGATATGATAAAGATATTACACCACAACGCTACAACAGACTCGTTGTACTACTATAAACAACTACAGTAATGAAGGGCCGAACAACAATACTTTTTACACTACTCTCCATAGCACTTGTAGTTCTGTTTGTTGCAGACATAGCTATTGGTAGCGTCAACATTAGCTTGAGAGATACCCTTAGTGCGCTTGTAGGAGGCCAGGTTGATAGCACAATAAGCAGCATTGTCATAGATATCCGCCTTATCAAGGCCATTATGGCACTGCTTGCTGGCGCTGCGCTCTCACTCTCGGGACTGCAATGGTATCCGGATCGACCATCTCCAGCTCATCCTCGGCGATGTTTTCCACACCTACCAGGGAGTCCAGATTTTCGATTTTCTCCTTCAGTTCCGCGTTTTCCGCCGCCAGAACTGCTGCCTCTTCCCGCAGCAGCGCAATCTCCCGCCGCAGCTGGTTTCCGGACCAGCTCAGGGTGATCAATGCCGCCGTACACACGAGAATAAGCCCGATCACCACCACCTTGGTCAGGGGGTGACTGCGGGAATACTCCACCTTGATGTCGCGGAAGGGGAGATTGAATTTTGCCATGGGATTCGCCTCCGGATATCCGCCGTAAAAACAAGCGGTTAATCCTATTTATTGTACCCCATTTTCCCAAATATGCAAACATTTTTTTCATTGTTTTGAAAATATATTTCAAAACTCCCGAAAATGTCCGCCAAATATTCCATATTTTGTGCCAAATATACTCCCACAGGGGACGCAGCTTTTTGCCCCCGGTGCCCTCCCAGATCGCGGCACCCAGAAAGCCCATCAGCAGATAGCCCAGGCCCGGGTCCCCCCGGCAGATGGCGAAGCTGTGGTAGATCCAGCTCACCCACGGCGGTGATGACACCGTTATTGACGGTTGCCACA
>JAFOYS010000260.1 GCA_017391435.1 Alistipes sp.
CTGGGTGCTGGGCTTTAGAGAGGGCTTTGGTGTTGAGCGCTTAAGAGACGGTAGCAGCTATATGGGCTACTGGGCAGAGGATATGAGGCAGGGCAAAGCTCTTATGAGTACATCAGACGGTAAATCTTTCCGCGGCGTGTGGAAAGATGGCTATCTTGATAGGAGCAGTTGCTATCTGGAGGATACCCCGTCGCTCAATATCACTATACACCACGCTGACTTTGACTACAATCGCACGGCTATCTATCTGCTGCCGTGTCAGGTGGGAAGTTATCAGTTTACTGATGGCGTGAATTTGATGTCAGACCGTGGATTTAAAGGTAGCGAGCCGCTTATTGATATTCTAAGCGTTGAGGATGGTGTGGTTCGCTATCGTGTGGATGGTAAATATGGCGACGATGAGAGTCCTATAGAGGGAACTATTGCTAAGGGACAGAGTGTTGTACATCGCTCCGCAGAGGAGACTGTAGCCACAATCTACGACGATGACCACGACTACGAGATAGTTAGTGAAATAAAGATTAAGTATAATAATTAAAAAGAGAAAATATGTTTAGTGCAACAACTTATGTGGCTCGTAGAGCTGAGCTTTGCCGCCGAATTGGCAGCGGACTAATTCTTATCCCTGGCAATATGGAGGCGTCGTATAACTATCCGAACAATACATACCACTTCCGTCAGGATGGTACATTTCTCTACTACTTTGGCCTCAATATGCCGCAGTTTTTCGGTGTTATTGATGCTGCAACGGGTGAGGCTACACTCTTTGGCGATGATGTGACCGTTGACGATATTATCTGGATGGGCCCACAGCCAACTGTTGTTGAGCTTGGCCTTCAGGTAGGTGTTAAGAGTACAATGCCTATGTCGGCGTTAGCGAACTTTATCTCTGTAGCCGTTGCAGGTGGTCAGAAGGTGCACTACCTACCTCCATACCGCGGAAAGACGACCCTTCAGCTCTGCTCACTGCTCGGTAAGAGTCCAGAGCAGCTTATGGACCAGATGTCTACTGAGCTGATGTTTGCTGTGGCAGAGATGCGCGAGGTTAAGAGTGCTGAGGAGATTGAGGCTATGGAGCGTGCGTTCCATATTGGTTATGCTATGCACACTACGGCTATGAAGATGTGCCGTGCGGGTGTTGTAGAGCGCGAGATTGCGGGAGCTATTGAGGGTGTGGCGCTAAGCTACGGTGGAGGCATATCCTTTACATCTATCGTATCGCAGCACGGAGAGACTCTGCACAACCATAACTACAATGGAGTGCTTGAGGATGGTAAGTTGCTGCTTGTAGATGCTGGTGGCGAGAGCGTTGATAACTACTGCTCTGACCACACCCGAACATATCCTGTAAGTGGTAAGTTTACAGACAAGCAGAAGGATATTTACAATATTGTCCTTGCTGCACATCAGCAGGCCCCTGCAAATATGCGTTCTGGCGCAATGTATATGGAGGATGTACACCGTAAGGCGCTCGTGACACTTGCAGATGGTCTTCGTGGCGTGGGTCTTATCAACGGTAGTGCTGAGGATGCTGTAGCTGCGGGTGCTATGTATCTGTTTATGCCACACGGATTGTCTCACGGTATGGGTATCGATGTACACGACTGCGAGGCTATGGGCGAGCGTAGCTATGACTTTAGCGCTATTGCAGAGCGTGCGGCAGAGTCTGCAACTTGTATCCATCGTGCTACTTGGCGTCTGCGCGCGGGTACGGTTATGAGCAACGAGCCTGGAATCTACTTTATCCCTGCGCTGATTGATAAGTCAAGGAGCGAGGGCCTTTATAAGGGTATTGTAAACTACGACAAGCTTGACTCATATCGCGACTTTGGTGGCATCCGCATTGAGGACGATGTGATTGTGACAGATAATGGTGGAGTAGTTATCGGTGGCGATAAGAAGATTCCAGTTACTGTTGAGCAACTTGAGGCTGTTGTAGGTAAGTAGAATAGCTAAATGCGGACACTATGAAACCACTGCTTGTCTTTGCTACCGATATGGAGGCTACGGCCGTAAGCGCGC
>JAFOYS010000025.1 GCA_017391435.1 Alistipes sp.
GATGTCTACCTACAGACAACAGTGACTGATGTAATCAAGGAGGGGGATACTCTAAAGGGTATTGTTGCCACATCGGGTGAGGGACAGTTTGCTCTGCTTGGCAAGGTTACTGTTGACGCTACAGGTGATGGACTTGTGAGTTTCCTTGCCGGAGCGACAACCGAAAAGGGGCGAGAGGATGGACTTATGCAGCCCGTGACCCTTGAGTTTACAATAGACGGCGTAGATGAGAGCAAGGGTGTTATCTGCATTGGCGATGTGGACGATGTGCGATTGGGTGACGAGCGATTTTTGGACTACTGCAAGCGACTAAGCCTTGAGGGGGAGATTCCTGAGCGCATAGCTGCTGTACGACTCCATCCGACAACGCATAGTGGTCAGCGTCAGGTAAATACGACTCAGGTAAACGGCATTGATATGACCCGCGTAGACCACATTTTCAAGGCCGACCTTGAGCTTCGTGAACAGATACTCACGCTTCTTAACTTCTTCCACAAGCATATCCCAGGTTATGAAAATTGTCGCGTAATCTCAAGCGGCACAACAACTGGTGTGCGTGAGACTCGCCGTGTGATTGGCGACTACATAATTACCGCCGAAGAGATGGCTGCAGGTTGTCGCTTTGAGGATGTTATTGTCCACCGCGCAGAGTTTATCGTAGATATTCACAACCCAGAGGGCTCGGGTCAGGCCGAGGAGCATATTCAGTACTGCGACCCATACGACCTGCCTTACCGATGCTTTACTCCAAAGGGCATTGAGAACCTATACACCGCTGGTAGATGCATATCTGGCACCCATCGCGCACACGCCTCTTACCGCGTGATGAGCATCTGTATGGCTATGGGTGAGGCTGTGGGTATTGCCGCTGCAATGTGCAGCCAGAGTGGTTGCACTCCGCGCGAATTATCAGTAAAGGAGTTACAAAATCGTTTAACAAGTAAAGGTATAGAATTGTATGGATAAGATTATGCTCTACAGCAAGTTTAACCCTCTGAAGAGGGTGCTTTGCTACGACATCTTTGATCGTGGTTTTAATGGCTGGATGGTACTGCTTCCAAATTTCACTGAGCATCCAGACTTTGATGTTCCACCAACAAAGGTAAACAAAGATCAGTGGCCACCGGTAATGCTCAGCTCAGCGACCTTCCGCTTTCCTGGCACACACGGCTCAATGTCAGGCACTTACTCACTAAAACTATCTACCCGCCCAGTGGCAAATCCATACTCAATGCCACCAGCTCCAGGCTCTATGGGTCACGCAATCAAGCGACTGTCAAATATGGACCCAAATGCAAGATATCTGCAGTATGAGTGCTGGTTTGCATACACCGGTGAGCAGAACGAGGTAGACGGCACAGGAGAGCAGCCAGGACTTCACGAGAACTCAATACGCGCCTTCGGTATCGGCTCTGACACACAGGACGACAATAACCGTTTCTTCTGGGGTGTGCGCTATCTTAACACCGTAGATGGTAAGCCGATGCGTAAGTGGCAGTATATTCAGGCTACCCCAGGCACTGACAAAGAGTGGGCATTCGGTCTTGATGGCGACTGGTGTAAGTGGGGCGTAGACTGCTGGTGGTTTGGCGAGCGCCGAGATGATGGCTATCACGCTGGTTATAAGGATGTTCCAGGTGGCACACAGAATCTTATATACAATGAGACTGACTGCAAGATTAACTGGCAGTACCTGCGTCTGAAGGTCGATATTATTGACCGCGAGTATGTAGAGATGCAGTGTCAGAACAAGATTTTTGATATGCGAGGCATAAAGATGACCGCCGTAGATAAGTATCGCCGTATTGACGGCCTTATCAACCCAGTTATCTGGCTTGAGACCGACACAAACCGCCGCGTATTCCTCTACATTGATTCATTTGTTGTATCCCAAGAGTAGATAGTATGAAACAGTTTAATGCAGCACATTTAGAGATAAAAAAGTCCTTTACAGAGGGATTTGAGACCCATCCATACGAGGTTGTTTGGGCAGACTAGGTTATCTTCTTCGTATATATTGAGGATGTTGTAGGTCGTGGTACATTTGATGCAAAGGTACAGATCTCTCACGACGGCATCCATTGGGCTGACGAGGGCACTGCCTTTACGACCATAACCGAGAAGGGTTTATACTTTGTAAAGGTCTCACACTTTGGCAATTACATTCGCCTAAAGACCGACATTAAGGAGGCTGAATTTAAGCTTCAGATACAGATTGCCTCAAAGGGTTAGAGACAAAAAAAGTAAGAGTTTCGGCTCTTACTTTTTTACTCTTTTAGGGTTTTCGCTTACAAACTGCTCCCACGACTTTGTACCTCGTGAGCGAGCAGTTTTTTCACCTCCAAGTCCCTTTATACGGGTAGTACCAAGTGCGCTATTAAGCACGCTCGATGTAGCATAGTAGTGACATAGCGCAACGGCCATTCCATCTGTGGCATCAAGGCGACGCGGAGGCTCATCTATCTTTAGCGTGCGGATAACTATTGCGGCAACCTGTTGCTTTGTAGCCGCACCCGTGCCGGTTATAGACTGCTTGATTCTTGTAGGTGCATACTCGGCAACAGGCTTATTTGAACTCAGTGCAGCAGCCATAGCCACACCCTGAGCACGACCAAGTTTGAGCATACTCTGCACATTCTGACCAAAGAATGGCGATTCAAGAGCCACCTCGCGAGGCGAATACTCGGCAATAAGCGCTCTGACACGCTCAAAGATGTAGCGAAGCTTGTCGTATGGATCTAAAATCTTGTGCAAATCAATATCCCCCAGCACTATGGGCGTAAGGGTTTTACCAGATACCTCTATTACGCCATATCCCATATAGATTGTACCCGGGTCAATGCCCAAAATACGATACGGTGCAGAAGTACTCATACTATTGAACGACAGTGAGTTGTGATGAGATTATATCACAGAGAAGGTTAAACTTATCCACATCGTACTCGACAGAAAGAGCGAGCACTCGGCCAAAAGAGTCGATGACAAAACATCGCGGAACATACTGCGTAGCATAGAGAGAGTATATCTCGCTATCACAGTCAACAGCGACTTGGAAAGTGTAACCGCGACCTGCAACATACTCTCGCACATCCTCTATCTTCTCACCACGAGAAATAGCAAGAACTGCGAACTTTGAACTATCAAACTGTGACTGCAGCTGCTCAATGGCATCTAACTGCTTGTGGCAATCAGGACACCACGAGGCAAAGAAGATCAAAAGAGTAGTTTTGCCCTGTAGCTGTGAGAGGGTAACAGAGTTACCGTCAAGAGTCTCAACAGTAAAATCTGGTGCCTTCTCGCCTACTCTGATAAGCGTTGTCTTCTCATAAGATGGCATCGCCTCCTCATACATTGCACTGCAGCAAGTGAGAGAAAAAGTGAGCACAAATGCCACAAAAATTTTGTAAATGTTTCTCATAACATTGTCAAAGGTAGACATTTAGTTTGAAATATCAAAAAAAATCACTACATTTGCTTTCGAATTGTATCTTTTTAAGCAAAGATATTGGTTAATACACACTCAAAAGCTCTCTAAACGCCGTTGGGAGCGGTTGTTTGTGTAGTTTATTAATATTTTATAAAATTAGATTCAGCCCCACTTTTGCAGTTGCAACAGTGCAAAAGAGGGCCAAATAGAGGGAAAAACAATATAATTAAATTATAACAAACTAAAACATTATCAATTTTTACTATGAAGAGATTTTTTCTTTTGGTGATGACTGCGGCGACAATGCTCTTCGCATCATCTTGTTCAAAGGAGCAGATTTCAACAACTGTTCCCGTAGGGGAGGAGGTAACCGTTACGCTTACCGCTGACCTTGGAGCTATTGAGTCTCGTGCTATTTCAGACGGTCTGAAGGTAAACGAGGTAGCTTGGGCAATCTACACCGCTGGCGCAGACACTCCGCTGCCAGATTTCCAGGGTATTTTGCCAATTAACGAGAAGAAGGGTACACTTGAGGTACGCCTTGTAACTGGTCGTAGTTATGACATTGCTCTGTTTGCTTATGCAACAGCAGATCCAACACTGTCACAGCAAAATGTTGCTACTCCAAACCCAACCTACTACAAGGTTGACTGGAACAACAAGCTCGTTGAGGTAGACTTCACAGCACCTGTTGCAAACGATGACGATGCTCGCGACTGCTTCTGGCACGTTGAGAAGGGCCTTTTGGTTGACAGACCTATCACAAAGACCTTCACCCTTACTCGTCCACTTGCACAGCTTAACTTTGGTGTTACTGCTGCGGATACTAAGGCTGCTGCAGATGCTGGTCTTGCTGTAAAGAGCTCAAAGATTGTTGCCTCTTCTTACACTAAGTTCAATCTGTTTGATGGTGTTTGCTCTGATATTGTAGAGCTCACTTTTGACAAGAACATTGTTCCTAATCAGGCACTTGAGGTTGAGGAGATTGACTATACTTATATCGGCACAACATACCTTCTTCTTGACCAGAAGATGCTTCAGGACATTAATCTCACTATCTACGACACAAAGGATACTGAGATTAACACCCTGAAATATACAAATGTTCCTTTCCAGCGCAACTACCGCACAAACATCCTTGGTGCACTGCTCACAAACCCTGCAGACTTTACTATCAAGGTTGACGAGAGCTTCAAGGAGCCTGACTATGTCAGCAACAACAAAGTTGTTACTCCAGATGCAAATGGTGTTTACAACATTGACGAGGCTGAGGAGCTTGCTTGGCTTGCAGCTGCTGTAAACAGCGGTGATAATGACTTTGCAGGCAAGAAGGTAGTTATCCCTGCTGATGCTCCTGCTATTGACCTTAAGGGTGTTGAATGGACTCCAATCGGAACTGCTGGCAAGCCTTTCAAGGGTAGCTTTGACGGTAACGGCGTTGTTATCCGCAACCTTACTGTAAAGGCACCTGAGTTCGCTGGTCTGTTCGGTTTTGTACTGAGCGATGGTGGTATTACAAATGTAGCTCTTGAGAATGTTGTAATCGAGTCTAACCACTATGCTGGTGCTATTGCTGGTCACGCTTACGCTGACATTACTAACTGTACTGTTGACGGCCTTACACTTACTGTTACTCCTAACGAGCTCACTCGTGCAGCATATGACAACGGTGATAAGGTTGGTGGTATTGTAGGTTATGTTGCTGAGCGCAACGGTGGCGCAGAGGGCTACACTATCAGCGGCAACACTGTAAAGAATGCTGAGATTACTGCTTACCGCGACCTTGGTGGTATCGCAGGTGCTGCATATATCGCTGAGTGCGCTGGCAACACTGTTGCTGATGTTACTCTTACTGTTGACCAGACTGTAAACAACTACGGCGACAAGGATGCAAACCTCGGCGAAGTTGTAGGTCGCGTACTTGGTGGTTCTATTGATGAGAATACAGTTGAGAATGTAAAGCTTGTTTACAACCCTATCACTCTTAAGC
>JAFOYS010000261.1 GCA_017391435.1 Alistipes sp.
GCAAAAACGGGCTGCTCAGAGGTGTTGAAGCCGTAGTTGTAGCGCACATCCTGCCACTTCTCCCAATTGGGGTCTGTAGCCATACTTACCTTTAGACATCCGCTCACTGCACTCTGTAGCGAATCTACCTTTGCCGTAAGGGCCGCTATCTGCGCTGTCATAGCCTTGCGCGAGAGCCTCTGTGCCTCTGCCTGAAAAGTGAGCAGACAGAGAAGTGCAACTATAACCAACCTTGCCCCTTTCATCGCTACACCTTTTTTGCTTTGCTATATCCCTCGTCCAGAAGAATCTGCAACACACGGTCACGATTCTCACCCTGGATAATAATCTCACCATCCTTTACTGAGCCTCCCACGCCAATCTTGCGCTTGAGAGTCTTGCCCAGCTCCGTAAGGTCATCTTCGCTGCCGACAAAACCTCTAACCACTGTGGCGACCTTGCCTGCACGGCCGTGAGTATCTCGCCAGACACGAAGATTCTGACGATCCTTTGGCAGCGTCTCTACTGCCTGCTGCTCGCCATTGTCGTATTCGAAATTTGGGTTGGTGGAGTAGACCACGCCCAATCTATCTTTCCAATCTGCCATAATTTGTGTTTAATGTTTTACATTAACGCCACAAAAGTAATCAATATTTTGCAGATTTCGGGGATATTTACTATATTTGTTTGCAAGAAAGTTTAACACTATGAGCAGAAAGAGCGAAAATGCTGAGCAAAGAGCCCAGCAAAAGATTGAAAAGATGCGTTCTTCTGCCCTTGTCTCAAGTAATGTAGACCTTGCTACGCTGCCTGAGCCGTTGAGGGTTGAAGATAACAAGACACTTGTCAAGGTCTTTGTTGAGGGGTATGAGGATGTGGCATTCTGGCGTTGTATTTTTGATAACTTTACAAACCCATACCTGCGCTTTGAGATATCTGTGCCAACGCGTGAGGATTTGCCAAAGGGTAAGAAGGTGCTGATAAACAATGCCGATAAGGCCAGCAGGACTATGTTGCTCTGTATGGACTCTGACTTTGACTATCTTCTTAGAGACGACGATGCTCAGAGTAGGCTTATCAATGACCATCCGTTTATGTTTCATACATATGCCTACGCTACGGAGAACTATCTCTGCTACGCTCCGTCGCTGCACAATGTCTGCGTAAAGGCTACAAAGAACGATACACGAATATTCAGCTTTGAGACCTTTTTAGCCGACTACTCAAGGACCATCCATCCGCTCTTTTTGTGGTATGTCTACTCGGCAAGTAAGCATACAGAGAATGTCTTTCCGCTTGCGGACTTTAAGGCCTCTGTTCGCCTAAACTACCTTGATATTCCAGACAATGGCCGTAATACAATTCAGTGGTTGGCCCGCCAAGTAGCACGCCGCGAGCAAGCCCTTGAGTATCAGTATCCTGACATTGCAAAGGAGATTCCTCGCTTTGATGAGTATTTACGCAGCAAGGGTGTAGAGCCAGAGCTTACATACCTCTTTATGCACGGCCATACGCTGATGGATAATGTGGTAATGATAGTGCTTCACGATGTGTGTGAAAAGTTGCGTCAGATCTCTCTTGCAAAGATTGTTGCCTCATCAAAGGAGGGTATTGCCCTTAATAACGAGATGAGTAACTACAAGAACTCTCTGCGCTCAATTCGCGATGTGCTGCTTGATAATGACAACTACACCTCCTGCCCGCTCTATAAAAAACTTGAAGCCGATATCCAGCGCTATCTTGATAGCACTATTGCAGCGCTAAAGGAGGAGGGTAAAATCTGATAAATATCCACTCAATGAATAAGGGAAGGCTCCGTAGGACCTTCCCTTTAGTGGAATGGAAATGGGATTCACACTAACCGATGTCATTTATCAACTAACATTAACAAGCACTGAAAACGATTTTCGTATTCTGTTACGGAACTATCGGCACTGCAAATATAGATAAATTTGAAGTATTTTCGGGTATAATAATTAAATATTATTCGGGGGGGGTAGTATAAGGATATCTTATAATGATATCCAATTTTTTTGTTAGCTGAATTTTATAACCTCCTCTAAGCCAAGCTCCTTGTACTGTGCCTGTAGCTCCTCGTTTCTGTCGGAGAGAATCAGCAGTTTATCGCCTACACTAAGTTCGGTGCTGCCCTGAGGGACAAAGTAGTCGCCATCGCGGCAGACCATAATCACAAGCGTATGTGGCGGAAGGTTTATAAGTGACAGAGTATTGCCCGACAAGAGTAGTTGCTCGTTTACATCGACCTCGGTAAATGCCGACTTCATACGGTCTTGGAATGCGTCGCCAAAGGAGCTCTCGCGCTCAGCTTTTGCAACACCAAGCGCATTTGCCATACCGCTCACGGTAGTACCCTGAAGCGTCAGTGAGAGGATTGTAACGATAAAGACTACATTGAAAATAAGTTCTGCATTCTCAACATCGGCTACAAGTGGGTATGTTGCAAAGATAATCGGCACAGCGCCACGAAGACCCACCCAGCTGACATATAGTCTTGCCTTTGTAGAGAACTTGTTCTTAAATGGCAGCATACAGAGATTGACAGCCACAGGACGAGCAATAAGTGTCATAAACAGAGCCACGGCACCAGCTAAGATAAGTGTTGATGGATTAAGCAGTGAGCGGGTGTTTACAAGCAGACCCAGCATTATGAACATTATTATCTGCACAAGCCAAGTCACTCCGTCAAAGAACGAAACGACAGTGCGTTTGTGGACAATCTTCATATTTCCTACAACAAGACCTGCGATATATACGGCAAGGAATCCGTTACCCTGAACAAGGGTTGTAAATGAGAATGTTAGGAACACAAAGGCCAGCAGCAGAACGGAGTATAGCGAGGCGTTAGAGATGTTTATCTTGTTCATTGTCCACACAGCCGAACGACCAAAGCCGTAGCCTGCAAGTACACCTACGACCATCTGCACAAAGAACATTATAACGCAGGCGCCTGCGCTCATAGCCTCACCCTCTGGCGAGAGCATACCTACAAGAAGCACCACAAGGATATATGCCACAGGGTCGTTAGATCCACTCTCAAGCTCAAGCAGTGGGCGTAGGTTCTGACTCAGTCCCTGCCTCTTTGTTCTAAGAATTGAGAATACAGATGCCGAGTCTGTAGAGGCCATTGTAGAGGCAAGGAGTAGGGCGAGCGGGAAGCTCAGCCCTACGCCTAACAGTGGCGATATGCCGTAGATAAAACTGCCCAAGATAAGCGCCGTAAGAAGCACACCTACAGTGGCCAGAATTACCCCTGGAAGCATAACGGAGCGAATCTCCGAAAACTTGGTGCCCATACCACCAGAGAAGAGTATGATGCTGAGTGCAATCATACCCATAAACTGTGTCAGCTCGGGCGAGTTAAAGGATAGTATGTCATATCCAAAGAAGATACCTACACCCAAGAAGAGCAGCAACGCTGGGGTGCCCAGGCGGTAGGCAACCTTTCCGGCAAGCACAGCCACAAAGAGTAGTATAGCTCCAATTAATAGAAAATTCTCTGTCGTTATCTCCATAGTTTGTCTATTTAATCACTGTTTTTTGTCTATCTCTATTTGTTTAGTACGGTTACGGCACAAAGCTCTCTGTACTCCAACTCTGCATACTCAAATGCCTGTGCAGCAACAAAAGCCTTGTCCGCAGTGTGGCTAACCATTACGCAGAGGGCAGAGACCTCGCAGGTAGGAATGGCAAAGAGCGCCTCTGACTCTCCGCTGCTGATAGCCTTAAGTACCTCGGCTCTGCGTGAGCGGTCAAAAGAGAGGGTGCGTGTTGTAAGAAAAGCACCCTTCCCTGTGTGGAACGGCTCTCCGCTACCTGTAATTCGACCTAATAGCCAAATACCTCCACCTACTGCAAGCGCAATGCCTACAAGGACTATTGACGAGTTGATATCATCATAACTTGGGTCGCCAAATAGCTTCATAGAGATAAATGGCAGAGCAATACCAAGAATTATCAATGCGATAGGGAGAACGATACTTTTGTGACGAGCCACAATGCTCGGTGTCGAAGCATACAACGCCTCGAAAAATTTAATCTTATTCATTGTTTTATGTTGTTTATAGTTTGTAATTAGTTTAGTTTTTCTGGCAAAAGTGCCCTAATCACAATCTTAGACAACATAGCGCGTAAAGATAGAAGTCTATAGCGCGCTTACAACAAACACGATAAAGAGAGAAAAGTATTGAAAAATTGACCTTTGCTCCGGCAGTTAGCGGGGCTGTAACGCACCCTTCGGCCTTGTGCTGTAGGCGAGCTCTTGTAGCAAGGGTTGTAGATGTAGTTGCCGGAATAACAATGCTATGCGTCTGCTGAGCGGTATTGTTACACCTATGGGCGCACTCTAACTGTACGGCATACTGACTTGCAACAATATCGGCGCCTCTCTGCTCGCACTGTGGGCTATCTGGTGCAGCGATGCACTGCTGCCCAAACATAAATGAGCAGAGCCAAAAGAGCGCTATGTATACAAGTCTAAACATCTTGTCAAAGGTACGAATAATTTTGTGTTTCAGCAAAAAAATCGCCCATAATAGTGATAAGATGGGCAGTTTAACTAAATTTTTCTCTTTTTGCTTGAAAAGTATGCAACTTTATACTAACTTTGGTAAAATTTTATTGCAAAGTCAAGTATGGAAAAGATTTCACGCAAACTATTTCTCAAGCGAGCTGTTGCAGGTCTTGCGGCCCTTGCTGTAGCCCCAAACCTACTCTCGTGCGATAGCAGTGATGAGGATCAGGAACTTAGAAAAATTGCCCCAACAGTAGGACATTACGATGTTGTTGTTGTCGGAGGTGGCCCTGCGGGTTTTATTGCCGCAATAACTGCTGCTCGTAAGGGTGCAAAGGTGGCTCTTATTGAAAGGTATGGCTTTTTGGGCGGTATGGCTACTATAGGTTATGTGGCTCCGATTAGCGTCTTTGCAAAGAACAATGAGCTTGTTATCGGTGGCATCCCGTGGGAGTTTGTTCGCCGCCTTGAAGGTATGGGTGGTGCTTTTATTGAGTGGCCAAAGGCAAATGTCGACTTTGATATTGAGCTATACAAGCTCTGCTGTCAGCGTATGGTGCTTGAGGCGGGTGTTGAGCTATATATGCACTCGGCAATGGTGGGCTGCCAGATGGATGGCAAGAGCATCCACTCGGTAATTATTGAGAATAAGAATGGCCTTGAGACTATTGTCGGCAAGACCTTTATAGACTGTACTGGCGATGGCGACCTTGCATATATGGCACAGGTGCCTATGCAGGCAAATCCTGATGGAGAGTTGCAGCCATCTTCGTTCTGCTTTATACTCTCTGGCGTAGATACAGATAGCCAGCTGCTCAATAAGTGTATGTACCACAACGGCATTAACGGCCCAAGTCAGTGTCGTCCGGTGCGTGAGAAGCTACTTGCAATGAAGGCTGCGGGAGTTGAGATGCCAGACTTTGGTGGTCCGTGGTTTAACAATGTTATGCATCGCGGAAGTGTGGCGGTTAATATGACCCGTCGCGCTGCAGACTCTACAGACAACCGCAACTTTACCGCTACAGAGTGCCAGCTGCGTGAGGATATATTTACCTTTACAAAGCTGCTAAAGGAGAACTTTGTGGAGTTCAAGGATTGCTATGTATCCTCTACCGCTCCGCAGGCGGGTATTCGTGAGTCGCGCCGCATACTGGGCGTGCATACTGTTACGGCAGATGAGTATGTATCTGCTTACCAGTACGATGATAGCATCTCTCGTGGTATACATCCTATAGATATCCACGCAAGTAAGGGTACAAGTCAGGTGCGTATAGACCTTGAGAAGCCAGCCTATGTGCCTTACCGAGCACTTATTGCTCCAGAGTATCCAAATCTGCTTGTTGCAGGTAGATGTATCTCTACTGACCGTCAGGCTCTTGCCTCACTGCGCGTTATGGCAAGCTGTATGGGTACGGGTCAGGCTGCAGGTGCTGCTGCGGCGCAGTGCGTGGCAAATAACCAGACTGTGCATCAGATAGATACCAAAGAGCTTGTAAATACAGTACGAGAATTGGGTGCGATAATCTAAAGATAACAAGGGGAGGCAGTTAGCCTCCCCTTGTCCTTTAATAGTAGTAGTGTGCCTATCTCCATAGCCTCTGCATAAAGATATTGTTGTATAGAGTCCAGTTGTCCCACTGATGACCTCCGGGTGAAATTAGGTATTGGTGTCTGTAGCCTCGTCTGTTAAGGATAGTACGGCCGTACAGATGCCGTTGCCACGCATATAGGCATTATTGCAGACAATCAATACTTTCATTGCTCTAATAGTTGGAGTTATAGTGGCAAAGATAGGCTTTATTAGATTAAAAAAAATGGCCATATTTTTGCTTTTTCAACCAACTGCCAATCTATTAAAACATACAGGCAAATATTATCAACAAAACAAAAGAGGCTCAGCAAGCCTCTTTTGAAACATTAGTTAGATTTCAATCAGTAATACTAAACCCCAGAGCGCCATTACAATGGCTAAAATTGTGGTTACGACCTCAGATATATCTTCCCTCTCTACTCATATGCCGTGGCTTTTACTCAACCATCTCATACTCAACACCAAACCAATTGTTGAGCGTATCCTCTACCTGGTTGTTAATCTCTGGGGTAATCTTATCCTTAATCTTGTGGTAGGCATACATAAGCGCTACGCCATCGTCAAGAATACCCAGCAACTTGTATGTTGCGCGAGGCAGAAGATCTGAAGGCAGAACAGTATAGGCAATAGCTGCATAGATAAGCATTCGCTCTGTGGTTGATAGATCCTCGCTCTTCAGTACATAGTAGCACTGTAAAACAGGTCGCGCCGTAACTCTACCGACCTTTGTTGCCCACGGCTCTATACGGAGCCAGATGTCGTTAAGGCCTTTGCGCCAGTCGACATTCTTTGCCTTGGCAATAAGCGGTTTGATATCTTTGCCCATAACCATATAGGCCAAAATCAGAATTGAAATAGTAAGTAACATAGTCTAAATTTTTTTGTCTCTACCTATATAGAGTGGTAGAGCGAAAAAATATATCATTATGAGGGTAATTTTTCATCATCTACACCCAAAGATACCTCTATATCCTCCTGCTCAAATACCCACTCAATAAACTTCTCCAAGTCGGCACAATCTACACTTCCAAAGTTGCGGTGGCTCTCACTGCTCATACTACCAAGTACCCAACTATCATCAACAGACTTCTCAAGTGTGTAGTATGTGGCACTATTTGTCTCTATATCCACAATCACTGCGCCAAATGCCGCCAGTGGCATCTGTTCAGGCTCTGGGAAGATATAGAGAGCCATAACTGTTGTCTGGTTTAGCTGTGCACCCTGACAGTGTAGCTCCTCCCAGTTGTAGATAAAGTCGGGGTCTATATGCTCTTTAATAAACTTTTGCCAGTTTTCGGTCTCTAAAAGAGCTTCTGGTGCAAATTCGCCCTGCTTAACCCCCTCTACCATCATCGGTATAAAATGGTACTCAAAGTAGTAACTGTCAGAGTGTCGCTTCTGGTCAAGGTTCTCTACAATTGTGTCAATCTCAGTATTCATCTTTATAAGGTTTTAGTTATTGTCAATAAGGTAATCTACTACAGCATTCCAATCTGGAAATCTCTCAGAGCCAAACTCTATCCACTCTCCCTCAAACTCGCTGGTGCCATTCTTGCCTCGGTCGTCAATAATAATGTCGCCTCGGCAGAGATTCTTGTTGTGACTCAAGATTATGCGTTTGTAGAAGATATCGTTAAGGTATCTCTGCACCCAGAGCAGTTTGTCGCTCCACGAGGATGGGTTTTTCCACGGAGCAGTAGAGAGTATATAGCAGTCGTAGTGCTCGGCAAGACGATGCACAGCCTCTATAGCGCCCTCCATAGGCTCCATAGCACCAAAGAGTCCTGGAATCTCATCCTCTCTGCCCTTATACAGTGCAAGGGTCTGCTCACTCTGCTTCTTTAGACCTGAGGCAAAGTCTACAAGCACTCCATCCATATCAAAGTAGAGTGTTTTGCGAGTGTTGCTTCTATTTCTCTCCATAATCTTCTCTTTCCTATATTGAATCTTTACCTTATAGAGTCTTTAACTCCGATTTTCTATCAAAGTTAGTAAAAAAAATCCACCTCTGGAGCCCAAAGGTGGATAATTATTGTAGGAAGTTCTCTTTTACTTGCCGAAGTAGAGGTTTAGAAGGTATGCAAGACGGTAGCCGGCATACTGCATCTGCTTGTTTACAAGATCAGTAGAGAGCTCAATGGTGTTATCCTTAAGAACAGGTGTGTTGTGAGGATTCCACTCATAGATAACCTTGTTGTCGCTACCAACCTGGTCTACCCAATCGTGCAGATCACCCTTAACAATCTTCTTGATCTGACCCTTCTTCAGCACATCAAGCTCCTCTGCAATCTGATTGTCCTTCTTGCCCTTGTGAATCAGTTGCGGCATCTTGTCATACAGACCGTGGAACGCCTTATACTTCTTGCCATTCAGAGTGCAAGGCCAGAAGCAACGAGGACCTGGAACATATGAGTGTGTAGGGCAGTGCATATCGCCTACAAAGTGCAGTAGCATTCTGAGATTCATAATAACAGCGCTATCTGTCAGCTGCTCATACTTACGAAGGTTGTAGTCGGCAATCTTTAGCGCGTGGATGCAGTCGCCCTTGTAGAGGCGTGGGTTTGGATCGTATACGCTATTCTGGTCAACATTATACACGTGCCAAGCGGTTGTGTATGCAATAGGCTCATCTCGGCGGTGAGTATCCATCCATACTGCCTCCTTCTTCAGGTCGTAGTTCATATACTTGGAGATGTTCTCCTTTGCCTTCTCTGTAAGGTTGCGCTGTGCAATCTCTACAATCACGCGGTGACCTACGCCACCCCAGCCAAATGCCTGCAGGGTAAGTGCAGCAGCGGCTGCAAAAATTAAGATTCTCTTCATAGTTTTAGTTGTTATTTTGTTTGCTAAATAATCTCAAATGCAATCTCCATCATATCTGTAAATGTCTTCTCGCGCTGCTCGGCAGTGGTCTCCTCGTGGGTTACGAGCGAGTCAGAGATTGTACAGATGCAGAGCGCCTCGTTGCCACTTCGTGCAGCATTCATATAGAGTGCCGAAGCCTCCATCTCTACTGCCAGCACGCCCATCTTCTGCCAGCTCTTCCACGCCTCTGGGTCGTCGTTGTAGAAGATCTCGCTGGCAAGGATATTACCCACGCGGAAGTTAACGCCCATACTCTCGGCCTTCTCAACAGCAGCGCGGAGTAGGCCAAAGTTGGCTATCGGCGCAAAAGTTCCAGGAAGACGATACTGTGCAGCGTAGTTTGAGTTGTCGCACGCACCCTGAGCAATGACAATATCGCCAATATGTAGCTCTGGATGGTAAGCACCAGCAGAGCCTGTGCGGATAATGCGCTTTACGCCATAAAAGTTGTAGAGCTCATAGGTGTAGATGCCAATAGACGAGATACCCATTCCGTGTCCCATTACTGATACCTGCTTGCCTTTGTAAGTTCCTGTATA
>JAFOYS010000262.1 GCA_017391435.1 Alistipes sp.
GGCTGATTGGTCAGATAAGAAGACTATGCTTCTTACAAACCGTGAGGTGTACTCTACAGCAAACCTATTCTCATCAGCGCTTAAACTCGCTAAGAATGTAACTCAGATTGGAGGTATTACAGGTGGTGGTGGTGCTATGCCTATGACTCACTTCTTGCCTAACGGCTGGATTGTAGTATTCCCTGCCAATATGCTCTTTGATGTCAATAAGCAGCATATCGAGGGCGGTATTGCTCCAGATATCAATGTAACAGCTACCGATGAGGAGCTTGCTACTGGTCGCGATGCTATCATTGAGAGAGCTATTGACGAGTTGATGAAGTAGTCTTTTGACTTATTTAAGGCTGCGCTTAGACTCTTCTGGCGCAGCCTTTTATTAGACATTGCCCTTTTCCAATAAGATGTCAATATGAACAAGTTTATTCCTTTAACCAAATCTTCTCTATTTCGTAGAGCTATCTGTATACTCTCTATGGCCATACTCTTTGTCGCTTGTACAAAGGATGATTCTGAAAAAGGGCCGGAGAAGTTGATTTTTGAGGCTGATAAGTATTCGGTACCGACTGAAGATGCACTTGGAGTTGTATCTAATCTTCCGGCGTATGTGATTCCATATCAGTACAAGAATTTCGGTGCTGCGTTGGTAAACCGTCTGAAAAATCAAGTAGCAGATATCAACGAGCAGACACTTGAGAGTTTAGCAACTGTTGTTTTTCATAGCTCGCAGATTGAGAGCTTGGAGGATGAGTGGGCGGCTATTTTAATGCAGTTACTCTTAGGTCATAATATCATCATTATAGAGCCAACAATTGAGGATTTCAGAAATTTTTGTGATTATATTACCGCAATATATATCCTGCTCAGTCAGGCTGAGGGAGGAGTAGAGCTTCTCGACGAACTTGATATTATTCCAGGCGCTCGTCAGACTCTTGAGGCTTTCTACGATATGAGTATGGACGAGTCAAAGATTGATGCAATGTTCCTCTTTGATACAGATAGCTCTGGAGTCTTTGCTGAGGCTATTGCTGTGCGTGGAAGTGATTTTCATATTGTTGACAGAATGAAGGGCGTTGCAGAGTCTGAAATTACGCACGAGCAGATTGATAGTAAGAGTGGTACTGTAGAACAGATTGAGACTCCAAATATTGAGAGCGCTACAGGTACTAAACCCGCAAATGCGATTACGCCATATACCTACGGACTTTTTGCTGATATGTTTACCGAGTGGATAAATGATCAGGAGTACTATGTTAAGCAGTTTGAAGCTGCGCGTAGCCGTGCGGTAAATGCCTTTAATACTCGTGCTGCCGATACCAATAAGTTTACATTGGACGAGATTAGCACAGTGCAGAAGGTGCAATATACTATCAACGCTGCATCACCATATGATGTGGGTCCAAAGCTCCCTGTAACCGTAAGGTTTGAGATTTGCTCGATCTATATGGAGAATGACGATTGCGACTACTACTGTGTCTATAAGAATATTCTATCATATAATCAGGTGCTGAACTGTGGACCTGTAGAAGAGCGCAAGTGGCGCGAGAGCTATAATTTTGGAGAACCGTCAGATGACCTTATTGAAGATGTCTATAGTGAAATAAAGGGCTGGATATGTTATCCATACTATGGTCCATTTATGCGTGATATAGAGGGTAAAAGTATCTGCCACACTCACACAGACGCCTTTATAGATTCAACGACCCAAGCTGTTGATCTTCCAAATGCAAATACAATACAGAGTGTTGCAAATACTACAGTGACGCACTATTCACCTAAAAATAGCATAGGTAGTATAGATAAGAGCGATGGCTTTAGTTACGGCTTTGATGGAGGCCTCTATTTGGCAAAGGAGCCATCTGTTAGCCTCGGCTTTAGTGTTAGTTACGATACATCTACCACTCAGACTATTGATGATCTGGAGATTATCGCCTCATCAGCAAATGGTGTCCCTGTTTGGCAGTATGTAGGCCATAACTTGCCAGATGCGTTCTATAACCTTTTCCTTCCAACAGCTCACTCAGAGGCACCTGCTATTATGCGCCGCGAGTGTCAGGTAGACCAGAGTTGGATCTGGCGAGTGCCAAAACCTAAGGGCTCTTATCGCCTTTTTGACGAGACAAAGGTTACAACCTCAATTATGTACTACGACTTTGGCTTCTTTAAGGCCAATAGTAAGTTTGCTAACCAAACAACAACTAAGCGCGTTAGCTTCCTTATGGCGCCACCACCTCGTAGCCAGCAGTCGTGGATGATGAATGTCTCGCCATATAGCGATGAACTTAACTCAATGCTTGCTACAACACATAGTCGCTACTGGAAAAAGGATGACCACGAGTTTACCCTTAACGATACATCAGAAGAGAGTACAATCTCTATTGACCAGTTTGTTAACGATTTCCAAAAAGATCTAAACAGCAAACGATTCACTTGGAAGAATCGTAAGTTTACAGGTAAGTTCACCTTCTCGTACTATAACATAAACACAGAGAATGTTGAACCAATATCATTTGATTTTGTGGTAGAGTAACTGCTGATTAGATGTAATAAATAAGGAGTGCAAAACCTTGCACTCCTTATTTGTCTATTTGCCGATGCAAAACGAGGAGAAAATTGACTGGAGTATTGTATCCGAGGTAATGCTACCTGTAATCTCTCCTATGTGGTTGATAGCCAGGCGTATATCCTCGGCAAGAAGCTCAGATGATATGCCATTTATAAGGGCTGAATGTGCCGAGACAAGTGCAGTGAGTGCTGCAGTGAGTGCCTCGTAGTGGCGCAAGTTTGATACTACTGCCTCGCCACGGTAGGCGGCTGTTGTGTCTACAGTCTCACGCAGGGCGGCAATCAGTCTGTCTATGCCGATATTCTCGCGAGCTGAAATATATATTGCATCTGCAATGTTATGTTCTGAGGTTGTGTCGGCTTTGTTTACTACACGAATAACAGTTTGGCTTTCTGTGGTCTCAATGCTCTCAAAATCGCCAGTAGGCTCTGCCATACTGATTACAATCTGACCCCTCTTTACGGCTGCCATTGTGCGCTCTATACCCATTCTCTCAAGGGTGTCATCTGTAGTACGAATACCGGCAGTATCAATAAAACGGAAGCGGATTCCGTCAATTACTACGCTCTCCTCAATGGTGTCTCGTGTTGTGCCAGCAATATCTGACACCATTGCTCGTTGTTCGCCCACAAGACGGTTTAGAAGAGTGCTCTTACCAACATTTGGAGCACCGACTATTGCCACTCCTACACCGTTGCGAATAGCATTTCCGGTGTGGAATGACTTTTTGAGTCTCTCTACAACGCTAATTGTCTGGCTAAGCATCTGCTCCAGTCTACTTCTGTCTGCAAAGAGTACATCCTCCTCGCCAAAGTCGAGTTCTAATTCAAGTAGCGAGGTTAGCTCTATAAGTTGGTCTCTAAGGTTGTTAAGCGTCTCAGAATAGCCTCCTCGCATCTGTGTTGAGGCGATGATATGTGCAGCCTGAGAGTCGGCAGCAATAATGTCTGCAACGGCCTCAGCCTGCGATAGGTCTATGCGCCCTGCGGCAAATGCCCTCGCGGAGAACTCTCCAGGCTCGGCAAGCCTTGCACCTTGATTACACAGCAGGGTGATAATAGCGTTTACGATATACTGTGAGCCGTGGGTAGATATCTCTACGCTCTGTTCACCCGTATATGAGTGTGGGGCGTGAAAAACAGAGACAAGTACATCGTCAATAACCCGCTCACCCTCCACGATATTTCCATAGTGGAGCGTATGCGTAGCGGCCTCAATAAGAGGCTTACGGCCACGAAAAATATTATCACATAGAGCTATAGAGCCCTCTCCACTAACGCGAATTACGGCTATAGCACCTCCAGTAGCACTTGCTGGGGCAACAATAATACCTGGACTAAACATTATGAGCGAGGTTTAGGACGGTTGATTCGTAACTTCTGACCAGGTCGGATGACTGTCGACTTGAGCTTATTCCAGCGCATAATCTCTTTGACAGAGCAGCGATTGCGCTTGGCAATACTTCCAAGATTGTCTCCGCTGCGAACGGTATATGTATATCCCAGACCCTCGGCGCGCTTCTTGTCAAGATTTGCTGGGTTGATGTACTCCTTAAGGAATAGAGAATCCTTTGAGTAGATTACATCCTGCTGTGCAATAAACTCAGAGATATACTGTGTCGGTAGACGCAGCGAGTATGGTTTGCGGGCAGCGGGGATAATGTCAATCTTGTACTGTGGATTGAGAATCTTTAGTGTCTCAATAGGTATGCCAAGTGTTGAGGCAACCTGTCCAAGATGCATTGTGCGGTGGATAGTAACAGTATCTGATGCTACACAGAGAGGAGTATTCTCTGGCGATACATTGTGCTGCTTGTGGTATGCATAGACATACGATGCGGCAATATACTTTGGAACATAGCCCCTTGTCTCGGCATTCAGGTCGTAGTAGATATCCCAGTAGGTCTTTGCGCCCCCTGATCTTGCAAGAGCGCGGCTAATTCTACCTGGACCAGCATTGTATGCCGCTAAGGCCAATGCCCAATCTCCAAAGGTGTTGTAGAGATACTTCAGATATTTACAAGCGGCGCGTGTAGAGAGTACAATGTCGCAACGCTCGTCTACAAGGGAGTTGATCTCAAGGCCGAGATTCTTACCCGTAGTAGGCATAAACTGCCATAGACCTACAGCGCCTACTCGGGAGCCGATAGTAGGGTTGAGGTTGGACTCAATAATGGCAAGGGTGCGTAGTTCTACCGGAAGACCTGCATTTATAAGCTCCTGCTCAAAAATTGGGAAGTAGAATTTTGATAGCGCCAGCACACGGCTCAATGGACTCCACTTGTTCTCGAGGTAGTAGTCTATATATTGACGCACTACGCTGTTGTATGGTAGGTGTACGGGCGAAACCATATCCTGCAGTCGCTTCTTGTAGAGGCTATCTTTTGGAAGGTTACACTCCTCGTCTAAATTTGCAGAGTACTGCTCAAAATAGCTGTTGTGGCTCTCTGTAGTGCTCATTGTCTGCCATATATGCAGCAGGGAGTCAATCTGTGTGGGAGTAAGTGTGTGGCATAGAGTGTCTATTCTTGGCGCAGCCTTTGGCTCTACGCGGATAGTATCTGTAACCACTACTCGCACAGTGTCGTAGACAGTAACGACCTTTTGTGTGACTGTTTTTTTCTTAAAAATATTCAGACGGATAGGCCCCGCCACAGAGGTGATAAAGCTGAGTGTGGCGAGTAGTACTATAGTGAGTTTTTTCATACTTAAAATTTAAAACTTAGGTTCATACCCATTGTGGCCGTTGTGCCAAGCCCAGGTTGGTATGCGTAGTTAATCATAGGGGTGACCTCTACGCTTAGATCGTCAGAGATGTCGTAGTCTCGCAGGTGTGCATCTACGTGTGCATCTACAATCTGAAGAATGTATATTCCCGCAGTAAGGATGATACACAGATCTCGATTTCTACGATAACTATTTCTCAGATTCTTGAGGAACGAAGAGGCATAACGACCATTAAACTCATCCTGAGAACCGTTTGGATAGAGCTCTGGATGCTCGTCATAGTCAAAGCGCAGACGGTATGCCTTCTTGAATCGTTGATAGCCTCGGTTGTTCCAATCTACACAGTAGATAGTTGTTGCAAAACCTCCAATTACAATCGGTACACGCCAGTAGCTCTTGTTGTATAACTGACCAGCTCCAGGACAGATTGTAGAGAGGGTTGTAGCGCGAGAGACTGCCGAGACATCATTAGTAGCATAACACACCGCCGCATCGCCAATAAAATATATGTACGATGCCAGCGTCGTAAACATAAAGGCTTGCTTGAGAGTGTTGTGCTTGATCATCTCTCGCTGCAGAGCGTTCATCTCCTCGGTACGCTTGAGACCTTGGTCGGTCATCAATTCAAACTGCTCCTTGAGAGGCTTGTACTTGTTCTGTTGGTGTACCCACATACCGATTGATGTACCGAGCGTAGAGTATAGTATCGGAAGTTTCCAGTACTGCTTGTTGTATATCTGTCCAAAACCTGGGAGAATAGCCGAAGTAAAGCTCACCTTTCTCAGTGACATAGAGTCGCTAATAAATGGCTGCTTGCCCTCTCGCTTCTCCATCCTGCGGCGAAGCTTTTCGGCCTTGGCAAGAGAGTCTCGCTTGTCGCCTATTATTGAATCTGCAAAAATCACTCTACGCAGTGAGTCTGGCAGAGCCATACGCAGCGAGTCCGACACAACAACAAGAGAGTCCTTAGGCAGCAACCTTAGAGAGTCGGCAAGGTTATGCACACGAATAGAGTCACGACGAGCAATGGCTGCAGAGTCAATCTTCTCTAGCATACCACCACTGACAATCCTCTTTTCGCCGCGCAGAGCCCTTGCGTAGGGATTTACCTGAGCAAAGCATAGCGATGTGACAAAAATCGTTGCCACAATGGTAAGGAGTATTTTTATGTAACTCTTTGCCATACTACTGCTTAGAAAATCTCTCTATGAAACGGTCAATGTCGCCGTCGTTGTCAAAACCAATAGTAATCTTACCGCCACCACTCTTTGTACGCTTGATAGATATGTTCTGAGAGAAGAACTGCTCAAGATACTCTACAAGGCGAGTGTAGCTCTCTGGATACTCCTCGTCTGTTGTTGAAGTAGACTTGCTCTTACCCTCAGTAAGTGCACGCACATAATCCTCTGTTTGGCGAACAGAGAGATTTGACTTGATAATCTTCTTGAGTACGGCAATCTGCTGCTTATCGCCCTCAATAGATGCGATAGCCTTTGCGTGGCCCATAGATATAGCACCCTCCTTTACGGCAAGCTGTACTGGGTCTGCAAGGCGAAGTAGACGCATATAGTTTGCAATAGTAGAGCGACGCTTGCCTACCTTCTCGGCAAGGGCATCTTGTGTAAGTCCACACTCCTCAATTAGTCGCTGCATACCGAGTGCAATCTCAATAGCATTCAGATCTTGA
>JAFOYS010000026.1 GCA_017391435.1 Alistipes sp.
TCTGTGTCAACAGCAAATGCTACAAGAGTAGCGCTTGCACCTGGAGAGAGTGAAGAGATGAATGCAGAAGATGTGCTACCCATTGCAATCTGCTGATACTCAGTATTGTAAGCAACAACGTGTGCAAAAAGCTCCTCATCAGTCTTGTATTTTGCAAGCTCCTCTTCGTTTGCAAACCAAGCGTAGATCATAGATGTATTCTGAGAACCGTTGATTGCAACCTCCATATTGGTATATGTAATATCTACAGCCTCAAAAGCGAGGGTAGCAGAACCACCAGCAGCGATGTCATTTGTTGTATAAGCGTAGGTCTTAATGTCAGAAACGACATAATCAGCTGCCACCTTACCCTCAACAAGTGGAAGGATGTATACCAAGTATGTAGAGTTAGGATAGATACCACCCCAAATTGTAGAACCTGGGAAGTCAAGAACATTACCCTTGTAGTTGAGCTCTGAAAGCTCCTCGCCGAACATACCCCAGTCATTCTGCCAGTTGCCAAATGCATTCTCAAGCTGAGCCTTAGCCTCTGCCTCAGTTGATGAAGAGAGAACACCTACGATATAGCCAGCGTAACCGCCACCTACAGCAGTAAACTCAACATTGTTGAATGAGATATTTGTAGCCTCTACATTTACAAATGCAGGGGTGAAAACAGAGTAAACAACCTCATCTGCAGAGTATACGTGATCCCAAGCATCGCTACCAGCAAGTGCCCAAACAACATATGATACACCTGTAGGAATCTCTACAAACTCAGCTGGGTTATATACACCAGCAATCATCTCGTTGTAGAGCTGCTTGAGAGATACTGTTACCTGAGGCTCAGTGAACTCTGGAGCCATAAGCTCGTAGTTGTTCTTAGCCTTAGCAATCTGCTCAGCGCTAAACTCATCGTAAAGAGCGATACCATAAGAGATACCAGACCACTTCAGACCAGCATTGTTGTAGATAGTAGCATCCTCGCCAGCAATCTCCACAACTACTGACTTAGAAGATGCAGATACAACGAGCTTACCTACCATACACTTACCATCGCCACCTGCAGCGTGAATCTTTACAAGACCCTCAAGTTCAGCCTCGCCGGCCTCAATCTTAGCCTGTGCTGGAGCGGTGATAGTCAGAGTCTTACCTGCGATAGTAGCCTTCCAACCCTCTGGCTTAGCGATAACTGTAAGGTCATCGATATTCTCAGCCTTAAGAGCTACATCTACAGACTCACCTGGAGCCACGAAGGTCTTACCAGCCTGAACACCGAAGTCGATAGTCTCAGCCTTTGGTACAGAGATAACCTCGCCAGTAGCAAGTGTAAAGTCTACAGAGTCCTCAGAGTCAACAACACCGATAAAGATGCAAGCAGAGCTGTTTGTTGTCTCCTGCTCCTTCTTCTCGATAATTACCCAAGAGTGACCACCGTCAACAGAGAGCTCAACATCACCTGTTGATGGGTTTACACGGAACTGAGGCACTGCGCTGTGAACAACTGGAATCTTGTTACCAGCTGCATCAGTAATTGCAACGGCATTGCCATTAATAATCTGTGCCCAGTAGTAGTTACCACCCTCACTAATAACGGTCACGCAACCATTATTAACCTCTGGAGCCTGTGGCTCAGGCTGGTACTCTGGATAAACAGTAATCTTCTCGCCTGAAGTGAGAAGAATCTCCCAAGAACCGTCGCTCAGCTTTGTTGCTGATGCTACAACGGCCTTCTCGTCAATAAGAGCCTTGAGTGCAGAAACCTCTGACTCAAGCTTCTGCTCAAGCTTGCTAACCTTCTCATAGAGGTCTGCAATCTCCTGACGAATCTGGGTGTCGTCATACGCCTCGGTACAAGATACTGCAAGAACAGCAGTTGCAACAAGAGTAGCCAACACGCCCTTGAAAATTGCGTAAAAGTTTCTCATTTGTTTGAACTTTTAAAAGAGGTGTGTGAATCAGGCGCACACCTGGTTAAAATATCTGCCGACTCCTGATTTGTCGGACGAAAAAATTTAGGAATATAAGTTAAGTTTGTCTATACTATTTGCACTCCCACGCACGGGTAGCCTTGCGAGGCTGTGGCAGAAGGAGTGTTGGTGCCGCTGCTGCCGAAATTGTAGCCTGAGCAGGGTTGTAGTTTGGATAGTAGTCCTTAAGGGTCTTAAAGGATTTACCATCCCAGATGCAGTATGCAAGTGTACTACGAACATCGTTCTGGCTATATGCAATAGCAAGGGCAATAACTACTCTATTTGCAGGCTGATCAAGTGTCGCTACAGTGTTGTCTGTAGTAAGACCCTGTGCATTACAGTATGTTGTCCACTTCTTTATCATCTCCTCGGCAGTGTAGTAGTTCTCATCACCAAGATGCTTGATACCAAGTGCATCGTTGTCCATACTTTCATCGCCAGCAAGGTAGAGCATTCGTGCTGTCTGGTCGTTTGCTGTGTAGCTAAATGTTACAGAGCCTGTGCGTGGGTTGTGAGTTCCTGTAATTGCTACTGTTACATCGTCACCCGCAGCAATACCTGGCAGGGTTACCTCTGCAAACTTAAGCTCGCCAACAACACCGTTCCAGTCCTCGCACATATATGCATACTTAATCTTCATACCTGGAGAGAAACCTGGGAGTGTAAATGTATCAATACCTCCCTTGTCTGCGGCCCAGTTGTTTGACACAAGACCCTCAGCGTCGCCCGACATACCAAAGCCAAGGAATGAGAGGTAGGTCTCACGGCTTGCGTTTGCATCTGGCTGTACAGAGTTGTCAATAAGTGGCTCAATATACTGGAAACGGATACCTGCGTGGTTTGCAATATCGTACTTTACATTGATAGTAACGGCAGTACGGCCACTTGCCTGTAAGGTAAGCTCTGCTGTTGACTGACAAGCTGCTGGGGTATCTGTTACAAGAGCCTTTGTCTTGAATACAGGGGTAAACTGCACATCTGCAAGCTCCTGCACGCGGTTACGGCCAACATATGCAATAACATACTCTGTATCTGGTGTCAGGTAGTGAAGTTCCTCTGAAGAGAAGCTATTACCATACTTACCTGTTGTCTCATTGTAGCTATAAGCCTCATTCTTGAAGCCATAACCGTCATTATTAAGTGTTATAGCAAAGCCCTTAAGCTCCTCTGCAGTAGCCTTTGTCTTGTAGTGCTCAGCCTGCTCTACGGTGAGGAACTTGTAGAACATATATGGAGTATTAGCCTCTGTTGTAAGCTTAAACCAAGAGTATGAAGCGCCACAACGGTTCTCTACAATCTCAATTTTACACTGTGCAGGCTCTACAACCGGTTTCTCCTTGAGTGTAAAGACCTTTGAGTCCATACTCTTTGCTGGAGTAAAGTTCTCATCAAGAGCAATAGCTGTAGCCATTAGAGGCACAGAAGCACTTGCATCCTGACCAAAGTCAATATAGAAGTGAGCAGAGTCTGTGTCGTTTGCAGAGATAGGGTCTCCGATAACTGTGTGACGCATAAAGTCAATATATAGCTTCTCGCCATAAGTGTTGATATATGGCATAAGGTCTGCCTCATTGCTACACCACTGATAGAGATACTTACAGTCGCTATTTGGCTCATAAGTGATATCCATAGCGGTATAGTTTGTCTTTACATTGACATTTACGCGTGGATTACCAACAAGTGGCTGAGATGTTGTCTTAACATAGCACAGAGACATCTCACCGTCGTCAGTACCCTCCTTGTCATAACAAGCAATAACGATAATGATATACTCAGAGTCTGGCACTACACGAATCTGTGAGTAGCTGGTATTCATCCAGTCAAACTCCTTCTTTGCATAGTCAGAGTGTGACGCAGGATCAAAGGTAAAACCACCTGAACCTGTAGCGTTGAAGATAAGGTCTCGAATGTATGTATCCACCTCACGAGCCTCAAGGGTATTTCTACCCTCAGACTTCATACGCTCATAGAGAGAGTTATAGAGGTGTGCAAGTGGATATACATCAAGACGGTATGACTGCACAGACTCGCCTGGAACAAGGTTGAAGACAAAGTTACGATTCTCAATCTTTGTAACCTCAACGCTCACACCATCCTTAGATGCAACAACCTTATCTTGATATGCAACAATCGGTGTTGGAACTCCCTTATAGATATCTACAGGTGTCTGAGCTGGAGTCTCAGGCTTTGGATCTGGATTCTCTGGATCAGGGTTCTCTGGTTCTGGATTTTCCGGCTCCGGATTCTCCGGATCTGGGTTCTCCGGATCTGGATTTACGGGCTGCTCCTGCTCATTCTCTTTTACTGGCTCATTCTCGCCACAAGAGACCACTACGCTCATTGTAAAGAGCGTAAGTAACATAACTCCTAAAAACTTCTTAATCATAATATCTACTTTTTGTAATCGTAATCTATACTTGCGCCTACAGGGCATACTGCGGCGTTAATAACTGTCTGACTGCTGTCAATAACAAGGGCACAGAGGGTACAATTATCCTTTTTCCAACCGCTTTCAAGAGTAAAGTTATAACTCTTTGTAGCCTTCTGACCTGCTGCTATATCTGCCACACGGTCTCCCTCATAGAGTTTGCTGACCATTGCGCGGACAACGTGGTTGTGGGTATAGTTCTCTTTGTAAACTCCATTATTGTTCTGTCTTGCGACAATACCATCCTCAAGGATAAAGAGTGCTACGCGATAAACTCCACTCTTAGCAGCATATAGTTCAACATCTACACTGCTATCTGTACTTGTCATCTTCACTCCACAAACTGCAGGGTGGTCCCTAAACGAGCTCTCAATCATTGGCTGTATCTCGGTCTTCTCTGTAGTTCCCTCACGCAAGTCTACTACAAAAGCAGGGAAGCCTGTAAGAGCAAAGTCGTTAAATATGGTGTTAGTGATTGCAATACCCATAGGATCGTCTGCCGACGAGTCGTGGAAGGCAAGTATATGCACCGTATCGTGGCTCCACCAATCCTCAATAAGATACTTGAGGAAGATATATCCACTTGGGCACATAGCACACCAAGTACCTGTAAACTCAAAGACAGAGACGTGGCGGTTGAATGCCACATCGGCCGACAGAGTATTGTCATCACCACCATCCTCACTTTCAATCGAGTAGCCAACACTCTGCCCTACTTTGCACTGATTTGTATTGTTGCAGTAGTAGCTCTTGCCACCATCTGAAGTGCTCATTGCGCTGACAACAACCCTCATATTCTCTACATTCCAGTTGCTGGCAAGGGTAAACTTGACAGGTGCCGACAGTGGAGTATCGACTCCCTGAACGAGTGTTGCTCCACCATTAAAACGGGCTCCATATATATTATCAGAGAGCACTGCACGCACAACATTGTTGTGTGTATAGTCTCCTGTAACGCCATACTGCTGCGTAACAATACCATCCTCAACAAGCATAACAAGGTAACGATATGCCGAGGCGGTATTAGACTGTATGCGAGGGGTGATTGTCAGCTCACGGCTCGCTGCATCGTACGAAGTAGTGATTGCCACGCCGCAAGTAGGTGGATAGTTCTCTACACGACGCTTTATCTCGGACTCAATAACCGAGCGGTTTGATGTCATCTCCTCGCCAGGGCTAAGATCAAGATAGAACATCGGAAGGCCACTACCCTTCAGTGCGCTGTAGTATGTATCGCCCATAGCGATTCTCATCGGATCGGAGATATTAAAATCGATATGGAACGAGACTGGCACAAGGCGATCAGGCTGCGCTGCTTGTATAGATTTGATTACAGAGCTAAGGGTTGGGCAGTTCTGGCAACCGATAGATGTAAACTGCATACCGAGCAGCTTATGACGGAAGTTCTGACTCTCACCAGCCACAGCAGAGAGAGCCTCTACAGCAACCTCATTCTCCGAGATAAACTCACCAGCCTTATAGTAGCGCGCTTTAAAAATATAGTTTCCGGCAACAGTAGTTGTAAATTTATTCACACCACCGCCAAGCTCAGTATGCTCACCGTTGTATGTGCGGATAATATTGACAGACTTATCTTTGCTGATATCTGTAGCACCATACTTTACTGTAAAGGTCACAGCATCAGAGCCATCGGCAAGTATAGTGCTCTTGTCGGCAGTAATCGTAAGCTTCTGCTCTGGGACTCCATCGTAGAACTCAACGGCCATATAGTCAGCACCCTGACCCACCTTGCAGACATTGGCATTGTCTACATAGACTTGACCATTAACCTTTGTAAGAGCAAAGACAACAACACGCATCTTTGAGGCATCAGTATACTTCAAATTGGAAACTGTAAAGCTCTTTGTGCGCTCAATATTTGGAACTGTAGTGATCTTTGCCGATGTCATCTGGAGGAAATTCTCTGAATGAGCAACCACAATATCGTTATAGATACCATCTACAGCCGTACCGCCACCATAGTACTGATCATCAAGCAGAACGGCATAACCAAGCTCATACTCGCCACCTGTAGCCGAGGTCATTGCAGCCTCAATAGTAAGGGTATTACCCTCTAACTTTGTGCTTTCAATCTTCACACCACAAGTTGCAGGATAAGCGGCAAGATGGTTCTCAATAATAGTTCCAATCTGCTTTGGGGAACGAGCCGTTCCATTCTGATACTGAAGGTCATAGACACAAGTCGGATAGCCACTACCTCCAAACATTGAGAGCATTGTTGTGGCAAGGTCGTTACCCTTATAGTTTAGCTCCCACTGATCGCCATTATGAACAGCAAGAACAACCATATTCTCTCGCCACATCTGATCAACATTCTCAAGGCCCGCTGTCATAGTCGGACAGTATGAACACCAAGCTCCTGTAAGGTCATAGACCACAACCTTCTGTCCATAAGGCTCAAACTTCTCTCGGTTTACAGCCTTAACCTGTACAGAATTCTCAGACTGCTTACCTTTGTAAGTAGCTACAAATGAGTAGTTACCATTCTTTACGGCAGTGAATGTTGTAGCATAACGCTCTAAACGGTTTCCACTCTTCTCGTGCTTGATATAGACATTAGAAAGTGTCGCGTCGTTATCCATAAGTTCCTCACCATCAAGCGTTAGAGAGAAGGTGCAACAATCGACTCCATCTGCGTCTATAGTCTGTCTGTCAACACTAAGCACAAGACCCGACTGCGTTGTAGGAGTATCGTCTGGCTGTGGTTTATTCTGATTATCCACAACAAGGTCGTTTACATCTCCGTGACAGCCAAGTACAAGCAACGCAAGGCAGAGAGTTATATATTTTGCAATACCTTTCATAGTTTAGAATGAGGTTGTAATCATTAGGTTAGCTCCTGTATATGCTGGGATATTACGGCAAACACCTCCCGAGCAGACAACACCCGCACGGTTACGACCATATCCAAGTTGAATTCGTGTACGCGACCTTGTATAGCTCACGCCAGCATTGTAGTAGTGCAGATTGGTCTTGCCGTGGTTGTACATATCGCTTACAAAGATGCTCCAGTGCGGTGCAAAGTTGACCTCTGCAAGTGCCGCCATCCAATCCTTATCGTCGCTCTTTGACTGCAAGTACTGCAACTCAAGGCGTGTAGAGATTGTAGGGGTCCACTTATAGAGCATATCCGCCACAAAGATATTGGTCTTCCAAGTGTACTTATTCGCGCCGTGTGAGTCGTTATACTCCTGGAACGAATAGAGGAAGTTTAGCTTAAACTTGCGAGTAATCTGCTTCTCAAGGGTAAAGTTAATGCTCTGCCAGAGCAGTTTATCAGCCTTAGCACTACGATCTGCAGCAAGAGACCAATATGTTGAGTAGTTAAGACCCAACTTCATACCGCGCTTACCGCCAAGCTTAGTACGACGAGCAACATTGTAGTAGATATCTACCTGACCACCAATCTCTCCAGGTGCTGTATATGCGCCGAGCATAGTACTTGGCTGGACAATATATGGATTGAGATTCATCAGCAGGTAGGAGTACTGAGCTGTAAGGGCTGGAATATAGTTCAGCGCATTTGCAGTAGATGTGTTGCGATATACTGTCGGCATATCCATATACTCCAAGCGGCGGGCTGTCAGATTTACACCCAAGCCGTGGCCACTATATCCAAGCTCAACGAGCTGTGCATTACCGTTCTTGATAAGGTCA
>JAFOYS010000263.1 GCA_017391435.1 Alistipes sp.
AGAATTGTTGACGGTACAGGGTTGGCCGTATATGCCGCAAGTTGCTCTAACTGTGGCATTGCCTGTGCCTCCTTGACAATGACTACCGTATAACCGCCAATCATCGGTATCTGGCGGCATTGGCTGGCAATGGCATTGCCGTCGGTATCTCTGCCGTAGACAACAACCTGATTAAATGCCCTTTCAGCCTCGTTGAGAACCGTTGTTGCAATCTTCTCTGAGATTATGTCAATAAAGTACGGCTCCTCGCCAGAGAGTAGGTATACTGGGGCATATTTGCGACCCTCAATATTGGCGCAAATGGTGCGAAACTCGGCATCGCAATCCTTAAATTTTCGTGTACTTTTTGCCATTATAGGGTCTGTTTAGTGATTTTTAAAATGTTCTCAGTCTGCTTTGTTATGCGGTATCTGTCGTCTATTCTGCGACCCACAACCCAGACAATATCCTCTCCTGAGAGTAGCACAAATTGGCGGCTCTTCTCAATTACGGAGACTTTTCGGTCTGTCAAAAAGTCGCTAACCTTCTTTCTGCCAATCATACCGAATGGTATAAAACTATCCCCCTCTCTCCAGCGGCGTAGTGTGAGTGGGTAGACAAGCTTCTGCTCGTCAAGCAGGGCTATATCAGTAGGGCAGTTGTAGTCAGAGATGTTGTCAATATCTGTATGCTCAAAGTATAACACCGAGTTGCCGCAGTAGCTTCTCAACTGCTCGCGAGAGACGATTGTTGTGCAGTCGTCATCCTCTGCTATCGGTGCAATGACAATATCTGTGCGATCTATGCAGGCGATATACTCCTTAGAATAGAAGCGCTTGCCCGACTCGCCACCTTTGAGTGCCTTGTTGAGCTCAACAACAACATCGCCCTTAAAGCCATACTCTGAGTTGAGAATCTTGTAGATGACAAACTCCTCTGGGAAGTGCTCCTCAATAAGGGTTGTATGTATGCGATCTATATTATTTTCACAGTGCTCAAGTACGCTCTGCTTAATCTTGTTAATACCGGCCTCGATAAATTGTTCAGCATCTGTGAGGTGGTATAGCGTGCCTCTCATAATAGATGTAAAGCGAGGGTTAATCTCGCGAATCATCGGCAGCATACCTATACGAATCTTGTTGCGTAGATACTTTTGTGTATGGTTTGATGAGTCCTCGCGGAATTTAATCTTGTGAGAGACGGCATACTCGTGTATCTCCCTGCGCTCGGCAAAGAGTAGCGGACGGATAATATTTCCGCGCTGGCGTGTAATGCCCGTAAGGCCTCTCAGACCTGTTCCGCGAAAGAGGTTGATAAAAAATGTCTCTATAGAGTCGTCAATATGGTGTGCTACGGCAATTGTTGTATATCCGTGCTCACGACTTAGCTCGTCAAACCACTCATATCTCAACCTTCGTGCAACCATCTCCATAGACTCTCCGCTTCGCTCCATCTCCGCCTTGGTGTCAAACCTCTTGCAGTAGTATGGTACACCAAAGGCCTTTGCTGTTGCCTCTACTGTAGCCTCGTCGCCATCTGACTCTGCACCACGCAGACAGAAGTTGCAGTGTGCTACACCAATGTCATATCCTCCCTCAACAAAGAGCGAGAGCATAACCATAGAGTCTACACCGCCCGAGACTGTTAGTAGTATCTTGTCCTGATGGGTAAAGAGCGAGTGGCGCTCGTTGTACTGCTTGAAGTGCTCTAAAAGTCTGTTCTTTCTCATAGTATATTCACCTCCGGCTCTATTGTTATACCAAACTTCTGAGCAACGCACTGGCTAACCTTGCCTGCAAAGGCTATCACCTCGCTGCCGGTGGCCTCTCCTGTGGTGTTTATAAGCACAAGGGCCTGACGGCTATGTACGCCAACATTGCCCTCACAGTACCCCTTTAGTCCGCATTGGTCTATCAACCACCCTGCTGCCAGCTTAACCTTTGTGTTATCTGCAGTAGGGTAGTGTGGCATCTGCGGATAGCTCTCAAGCATACTCTGTGCCACCGAGATATCTACAATCGGATTCTTGAAAAAACTGCCGGCATTGCCTGTTACTGCAGTATCAGGCAACTTTGCACGACGAATAGCGCATATAGCCTCGCGGATGTTGCGAAGAGTTGCTCCACCGCGGCTCTCAACCTCACGCTCTACATCTCCGTAACCGAGTCTCGGAGTGCCGACCTTTGATAGTCGGAATTGAACGGCTGTGATTATTACGCGTCCCTTAAGGGTGTGCTTAAAGACACTCTCACGGTATCCAAAACCGCAATGCTCTGCCGCAAGGGTTACAAAAGCGCTCTGCTCAGGAAAGAACATCTCTACGCTCTCTATAGTATCCTTAGCCTCGGCACCATAGGCTCCGATATTCTGCACTGGAGCGGCGCCAACCTTGCCCGGAATAAGAGATAGATTCTCAAGGCCCCAAAGCCCACGCTCTACGCTCCAGGCAACAAGGTCGTCCCACTCTAAACCCGCACCAACACGGATGTGTACACTCTCTTGATCCTCTGAGATAATCTCTATCTGTTCATTTTTCGGAACGATTATCGGAAAGTCTACATCTTTAGTAAAGAGTATGTTGTTTGCTCCGCCCATAACCATCCACTTGTTCTCTGCAATCTGAGCAAAAATCTCTACCAAGTCGTCGTTGGTCTCAAACTCTATAATCTTTGCCGCCTGCTGGTGTACTTTGAAACTATTGCGGGTTGCAAGGTCGCTATTCTCAAAAATTCTTATCATAACTTCTAAATTGCGCGGTAAAGATAAAAATAAATGTTCAGAAATGTGTTACTTTCAAGAAAAATGTTTAACTTTGACTACTTAAATCTGTCAAAACCTAATTGAAAACTTAAATTATTGATATGTTTACAGAGAAAGATCTTCAGCAAATTGCAGCCCACGGACTTAGTGTAGAGGCTGTAAATCTTCAGATTGAGAATTTCCGTCGCGGCTTCCCTTCGCTAAAGGTTGTTAGCGCAGCGTCGCCCTCAGATGGTATTACAATCCTTACTCCAGAGCAGGCTGCTGCCTATGCAGAGAGTTATGAGAGCAGAGACGCTTCGGTTACCGTGGCTAAGTTTGTGCCAGCCTCTGGTGCTGCTACCCGTATGTTTAAGGAGCTCTTTGAGTTTGTTAATGAGGATAAGCGCGGTAAGGGTATTGATACACTGCTGCAGAATATTGAGAAGTTTGCATTCTATCCAGAACTCAAGGAGGTTGTCTCTGACTTTTCAGACGAGAAGGCTGTCGTAAGCGCGATTATCAAGCAGGGTCTTGGGTATGGCTCGCTGCCAAAGGGTCTTGTTACCTTCCACGCATATGAGAATGGTGCTCGCAAGGCTGTTGAGGAGCATCTTGTAGAGGGTGCTCTCTATGGTGCTGCAGATGGCGTTGTTCGCCTCCACTTTACCGTTTCGCCAGAGCACGAGGGTGCTTTCCGTGCCCTTCTCGCTGAGCGTACTGCAAAGTATGAGCAGATTTTCGGCGTTAAGTACGATATCTCATTCTCGCAGCAGATGTCATCTACAGATACTATTGCTGTTAATCCAGATAATACGCCATTTAGAACAGATTCTGGTGAGCTTCTGTTCCGTCCAGCTGGCCACGGTGCGCTGTTGGCAAATCTCGATAAGATTGACGCAAAAGTTATCTTTGTGAAGAATATTGACAATGTGACAACTGACGCTCTGCGCGGTGATACAGTGCTCTATAAGAAGGCTCTTGCTGGTCTTCTTCTTGAACTTCAACAGCAGACTTTTGCAGCTCTTGAGTCGCTTAAAAATGGTAGCGCAGACCTCGCAGCAGTTGCTGAATTTATTGAGAAGAAGTTGTGCGTAAAGCTCCCAGAGCACTATGATGCTGCACTGCTTGAGAGATTGCTCTCTCGACCAATCCGTGTCTGTGGAATGGTTCGTAACGAGGGTGAGCCTGGTGGTGGTCCATTCTGGGTGGCAAATGCAGATGGTACTCAGACTCTGCAGATTGCCGAGTCAAGCCAGATCTCTGCAGAGGATATGCACCTGATGAAAGATGCAACTCACTTCAATCCGGTTGACCTTGTTTGTGGCGTCTATGCTGCCGACGGTACAAAGTACGATTTGAGTAAATATACCGACCCTGCTACAGGCTTTATCTCGTCTAAGTCAAGCGGTGGTCGTGAGCTTCGCGCTCAGGAGCTTCCAGGTCTGTGGAATGGTGCTATGGCAGATTGGAATACAATCTTTGTAGATGTTCCAATTACGACATTCTCGCCAGTTAAGGTTGTTCAGGATCTTCTGCGTCCACAACACCAGTAATTTTGTCGTGATAGTGGCACATTTCCTGCCGCTAATAAAAAATGCCTGCTGGGCTGTACTACTCGGTACTATCCTGCGCAGGCATTTTTTTATTGAGC
>JAFOYS010000264.1 GCA_017391435.1 Alistipes sp.
AGGAGTGGAAGAAGGCTCAGGGTATGGACCTTACTCCAAAGCGCGTTAAGTATCGTAAGCTTACTGAGAATCAGTAGTATCTAATTCCAAATCGCTAATGTCAGCACAGCAAAATAGAGTTGTCAGAGTCTTTATCGCCTCGTCTGACGAACTTACTCCTGAAAGGAAGGAGTTTGATACTTTATTTGCACACTTGAACGCCATTTTTGAGGCAAGAGGTATCTCTCTCAAAACTGTAAAATGGGAGTTCTTGGACTCATCTGCTGGCCCACTGCACAAGCAGGAGGAGTATAATCGCGAGCTAAAAACTTGCGATATCTGCGTTGTTGTGTTCTGGCAGAAGTTCGGAGACTATACAAAGGCGGAGTTGGATGTCGCCTACAGCGAGTTGTGTGCTGGCCGTAAGCCTACTAAACTCTACATCTTCTTTAAGGAGCCTGCTGAAGTATCTACAGAGATGCAAGCGTTTAAGAGTGCTTTTGATAAGAACTATAGTTATGGACATTTCTATGGTAAGTTTGCAACTCTTGATAAACTCCAGCTTGACTTTATACTTCAATTAGAGCACTTCTTGGGCAGTAGCTTGCTGAAGGTTGAAAACTCTCAGGTTAAGATAGATCAGATAGTTGTTGCTCATCTTGATAATATCCCTTTCGCTGCTGATAATGAGCACTATATAGAGTTGCGAGACCAGCTAAAGGAGCTTAATGAGGATATTGAGGACTTAGAGTCCTCTGCAACACTTTCTGCAGCTAAAGAGGAGCGACTCAGCAAAAAGAGGCAAAAGCGAAACGAGATAGAGAAGAGGCTGCAAGAGCACGAACAGTTCCTTCTCGGAGCCGCTGTCCGTGTTGCCAGATTTACTGGCGAGCGTATCTCAGAGCGTATGAAGCGAGCTATAGAGCTCTTTAATGAGGGAAAGGTTAGCCAGGCAAATACACTACTTGACGAGGCGGAGCGCGATGCAGATCAGATTCTTTGCGGTATTCAGGAGTTAAAGAGCGTTGGTAGACAGTCTGTAGATGAGCTGTTAGTAAAGGTTTCTTGTACTCTTGCAGATGAGAGGTACTCTATTGACGAAAGAATCTCTTCTGCAGAGAGTCTATACAAAAAGGCTTTAGAGTTGGCCCACGAGTGCGACTATGAGCAGAAGAAACTGCATAGATTGCTCTCTGACTATTTTGATTTTCTCTCTAAGTATGGCAGAGGCAAAGAGTCTCTTGTGATAGCTCTTCAGGGTTTAGAGTTGAGTGAGCGACTTTTTGGAGAGAAGAGCGCTGAAGTGGCTACTTGCTATAATGAGGTTGCAAATGCCTATTTAGATTTAGCAGACTATAATCAGGCATTAGTATACTTCACAAAGGGCTTAGCTATCCACGAGAAGGTTCTGGGTACTGATCATCTGAGTACGGTTATTTCGTGCAATAATGTAGGTAGCGCTTATGACTATTTGGGTGATTCCGAGTGTGCATTAACGCACTATTTTAAGGCTCTGGAGGGTTGTAAGAAAATCTTGGGTGTTGAGCATCCTGATACGGCTACTTTGTATAATAATATTGCCGGTGTGTATAGTCGTTTAGGACAGTTAAATGATGCTCTGGACTATTATCTCGACTCTTTAGAGGTGCGTGTAAAAACATTGGGCTTTGACCACCCACATACAGCCTTGTCGTATAATAACATTGCCTGTGTGTACGATAAAACTGGGGATTATACTAAGGCGTTAGAGCTCTATTTAAAGGCTCTAAAGACTCGTGAGAAGGTGTTGGGTATAGAGCATCCATATACTGCCCAGTCGTATAATAATGTTGGCTGTGTATATAGTCGTATTGGTGACTATAGTAAGTCAATTGAGTATCTCAGTAGAGCTTTAGATATTATGCAGATGATTTATCCAGAAGACCATCCATTATTGATAGAGTGTAGGCAGAATCTGGAGACAGTCAGAATATCGATTGATAATAAAAAGTAAAATAACAAATATAGTTAATTATGGCACAGAAACCATCAATTCCAAAGGGTACGCGTGACTTCTCACCTATTGAGATGATGCGTCGTAACTACATATTTAGCACTATTCGCTCTGTCTTTGAGCTGAATGGTTATGCTCCGATTGAGACACCGGCAATGGAGAATCTCTCTACCCTGCTGGGTAAGTATGGCGATGAGGGTGATAAGCTCCTCTTTAAGATTCTTAACTCTGGCGACTATGCTGCAAAGTTGCAACCGTCAGAGCTTGCTGAGGCGTCAAAGATTTGCGAGAAGGGTCTTAGATATGACCTTACCGTTCCTTTTGCGCGCTTTGTGGTGCAGCACCAGAGCGAGATTGTCTTTCCATTCAAGCGCTATCAG
>JAFOYS010000265.1 GCA_017391435.1 Alistipes sp.
AAAAAAAGCCTCTATATTTGCACTCGCAATCAGCAAATGGCTCCGTAGCTCAACTGAATAGAGTACTTGACTACGGATCAAGCGGTTCCAGGTTTGAATCCTGGCGGAGTCACTGAAAAGGTCACCAGATGGTGACCTTTTTCGTTATATACACGCCCAAAAACGGCCTCTCAGCCCCTCTCAGCTAACACCCAAGAATAAAACTCACAAATAATTGCATATCTGCAATTTAATCCGTATCTTTGCATACTTGATAGTGACTAATAATTATTAACCTAAATTTACCTAAATGAGTATCTCTACTTTTAAGAATGGAGTTGCTGTATCCGACAAGCAACACTCTTTAAGGGGAGTGCGCACAGCAGTGTTGACTCTGCTATGTATACTTGGTAGCTTTGCAAGTGCTACTGCGCAGAATATTGTGCAGGGTACTGTAATGAGTCAGAGTGGCTCAGAGGCTCCCACACCCCTGATTGGTGCTACAGTGACAATCAAAGACTCTTCTGTAGGTACAACAACTGACATCAACGGACACTACTCTATCAGCGTAAAGTCTGCTGAGGATGTTATTGTCTGCGAGTTTATCGGCTACAAGACCGAGCAGGCGACAGTCGGTGCCCGTACAGTGATTAACTTTACGCTACAAGACGAGTCGCAGAAGATTAGCGAGGTTGTTGTTACAGCACTCGGTATCACTCGTCAAGAGAAGAGCCTTGGATATGCCGTATCAAAGCTCTCTAACGAGGATTTCACCGCTACAGAGTCTGCAAACTGGCTCAGTGGACTTAACGGAAAGGTTGCAGGTCTTAATATGGATGCATCCTCTGCAGGTCCTGCTGGCTCAATGCGTGTAACACTTCGTGGTGAGGGTTCACTCTCGCACGATAAGAACACAGCACTTTTTGTTGTAGACGGAGTGCCTATCAACTCATCTATGGAGGCAAACTCTTCTGGCACATCATATGGAGATAACGATGCTCCGATTGACTATGGTAATGGTGCTGGAGATATCAACCCTGACGATATTGAGTCTATCTCTGTGCTTAAGGGTCCGTCAGCTACAGCTCTCTATGGTTCTCGTGCAGCAAATGGTGCGATTATCATCACCACAAAAGCTGGTAAGAAGGGTAAGGGCTTAGGTATTCAGTACTCTACAAATGTTGTGCTTGATCAGCCTGGCTTCTGGCCAGACTTCCAGTATGAGTATGGTGCTGGTAACTGGGGTTACTCAGGTATTGTTCGTGACGAGACCGACCTCTTCCCTGCCGAGTACTCATTCTGGACTGTAACTGCAAATAAGACAGATACAGGCAAGAAGGTGGGTCGCTACCACTCTCGTTTCTCTTATGGTGAAAAGATTGAGGGTCAGATGCGCTATATGTACGAGTCTCGCGACTGGAAAACTGACACCTACACCCGTCTGCCATACAAGGTACACGACAACTACAAGGACTTCTTCAACACAGGTATCACCTGGACAAATGCTCTCTCTGTAGATGCTGGTGATGGCAAGGGTCAGTCTATGCGTGTGTCTGTAAAGGATGTTCGCAACAGCTGGATTGTTCCAAACACCGGCTACAACACCCAGAGTGTTGGCGTATCAATGTCAAGCAAGAAGAACCGTTATATCAACGCTCAGGCAAAGATTAACTACTATCGCAAGCACTCTGACAACCTCCCAATCTCTGGTTACAACGACTCGTCACCACTTAAGTCTCTGATGTGGTTGCCTGTTTCTGTATCAGATCAGGGTGTGTACAACGAGTATGCAAATAACTATACAGACCTCTACTGGGAGCAGAACGAGGGTACTCTGATTAACAATCAGTCTGACAACCCTTACCTTATGAGCTACGAGCACCTCAACACTCAGCAGCGCGACCGTCTCTACGGTAATGTATCTGTTACTGCAAATCTCTTCCGCGACATTCTAACCCTTACTCTGCGTACAGGTATTGACCTTAACAACGACTTCCGCACACAGCGCAAGCCATTCCACTCTCGTTCATACCTTCAGGGTATGTACCGTGAGCAGACCACTCGCAAGATTGAGATTAACAACGACTTTTTGCTCGCCTTTAAGAAGGATTTCTCTAACGGCATCTCGCTCAACGCATCGTTTGGTGGTAACAATATGACATTTAGATACTCTAATATCAACCTCAAGGCTAATATGCTTGATGCCAAGAATGTATATATGATATCTAATGTCAAGGGTCAGCTTGCTACTGCAATCGTACGCCAGAACAAGAGCATCAACTCTTTCTACGGTTTTGTAACCCTCGGCTATCGCGATATGTTCTTTATCGATATCACAGGCCGTAACGACTGGTCATCAACTCTTGCAAAGGGTAACAACTCATACTTCTACCCATCTGTTAGTGCGAGTGTGCTTCTGGACGAGATCTTTAACTTCCGCGCAAATGCCTCTTGGATTGACCTGCTCAAGGTTCGTGCATCGTGGGCAAATGTGGGTAACGATACAGACCCATACCAGATTATCGACTGCTACTCAAATAGCGCAGACTTCTCAAGTGCATACTATCTAACAGCGTCGCTTAAGAATCCAAACCTGCGCCCAGAGAATGTTCGTAGCTGGGAGGCCGGTATTGAGGCTAAGCTGTTCAAGGGTCGTTGGGGATTTGATGTTGCATTCTACGACTCAAGCACTACAGATCAGATTATCTCTGTTCCAACTGACTGGATTACAGGTGCTTCAAGCACTATGATTAACGCCGGAGAGGTTCGCAACTACGGTGTTGAGATCTCAACAAACTTCCGCCCTGTATGGACAAAGAATTGGAGGTTCAATGTATCACTCAACTGGTCTAAGAACTGGAACTACCTTGAGTCACTTGCCGACGGTGTTGATGTATGGCAGCTCAACAAGAATACAATCGGTAGCCGCGTGCTTATCTATGCATATCCTGGTCAGCGACTTGGTCAGATTTACGGTACAGGCTTCAAGCGTGCTCCAGAGGGCGCCTTCTACTATGACGAGGCTGGCAAGCGAGTTGATTGTTCAAATCAGGTGCTTGTTGACCGCAACACAGGTAACCCAATTCTTAGCGAGGATCTGACATATGTTGGCAATATGTATCCAAAGTGGAGAGCAGGTGCAAATCTTAACCTTCGCTACAAGAGCATCGCCCTTACAATGGCATTCACCGCTTCATATGGTGGTCGTGCATACTCTCTGACAAATGCTATCTTCTCATATATGGGTAAGAATACAAACTCTCTTGAGGGTCGATATGATGGTCTTATCCACGATGGTGTAAATGCAAACTCAGACGGTACATTTAGCAAGAACACAACCGTTACAACAAACCTTGTTGACTACTGGAATGCTTGCATCTGGCACCGTAACAATGTAGAGTCAAACACCTTTGAGACCTCATTCCTCAAGCTCAAGGAGCTTCGTCTTGAGTACAGCATTCCAAAGAAGGTTATCTCTCGCACAAAGGGTCTTCAGGGTCTTTCTGTAGCCTTCTTTATGACAAATGTCTTCTGTATAACTAAGTGGCCTCAGTTTGACCCAGAGGTGGCATCTATCTCAGGTGGCTCACTCTATGGCGGTGTTGAGACCGGTAGTTACCCAATGACACGAAACTATGGCTTTAACATTAAACTTAAATTCTAATAGGCATAAATTATGAAAACAGTGAAAAATTACCTTATTCTCATAGCTTTGTGCCTTGTCTCTATAAGCTCCTGCACAAACAACTTTGAGGAGATAAATCAGAATCCTAACCAGCCAGCATATGGCGAGATTAACGCCATAAACCTGCTTCAGGTGCTTACTATGAACGCCTCTGACCGCTGGTTGAACCACACTTGGACTCTGAACGGCGAGCTAATACAGTACACCGTATCTGGTACAAGTAACAACTCTTACCACCGCTTTGTGATTCCAAACACTACTACCGCTGGCGTTTGGAGTTGGTACGCTCGTTTGGCCTCTACAGCCGATGAGATGGAGCGTCTGGCTATCAAGTACGACGATGTTAACTGCCAGGCTGTAGCCCTTACACTCAAGGTGCTATT
>JAFOYS010000027.1 GCA_017391435.1 Alistipes sp.
AGGACACTAATAACTCCCTCACCGCTACCCAATCAACAAAGGGGCGAGTAGAGGTTGGCGAGGTCTTGAGGGGAATGCCAAGTGCGGCATCGTCAATATAGAGATCTGCATAGACCTTCGGTGAAGATGTCCACGACCTCTGATCGGGGTTACAATTTACACCATAGAGTGGGATATCATTCTCCTTAAACCACTTTACTGCATCCTTCTCAAGGCGTCCACTACGCATAGTGTTAAGGACAAGGTGATAGCCGGCATCGGCAAGTTCCCTAAGCACGGGAACTGCACCAATGTCGCTTCCTATGTATGGATAGTCGTGCGTTACGCAAGTGCCGTCAAAATCGACGGCAATAACAACCTCTGGCATAGTGACTATCTTGACAATTTACGCTTATTGACCCACTTTCTTAGGCCCAAGTGGCAGAGGAACTTCTCCCAAGTGGTATATACAAACTCCTCATCGTCTGAACTTGTGTAGGTATAACCGTAGCGGTGGTTACGCTCAGTAGCGCCATTAAGCACAACAGACATATTGCGGAGTTTATTCTGACGATAGAGATTATCGATATCAGGCAACTGACGGCGGTCAAGTAGACCCTCACGCACAACATAGAGGCTCAAGTCAGCCACGCGGCTTGCAATAAGGGCATCGGCAATAACCAGCGCAGGAACGCTGTCAATAATGATATAATCGTAGAGTTTACGGCACTCAGAGATAAGTTCATCAAGGCGAGTAGAGAGCAGCTGCTCTGCTGGGTTTGGAGGCTGGAGGCCTGCGTAGATACAGTCAAAGTTCTCGTGCAGCTCGCTCTTAGAGATAATATCAGTTACAGAGACGCTCTGGTCGCTCATATACTTTGAGATACCGATAGGGTTATTACGCTGACCCATATGCTTACTGAGTGTACGACGACGCAGGTCAAGGTCAATAAGCAGCACTCTGTTACCAGAGAAGGCGTAGGTCATAGCGAGGTTTGTAGCCACAAAGGTCTTTCCGGCGTGCTCGTTAGAAGATGTGACGAGGAACACCTGCTGATGGCCAGAGGTATTCATAAAGCCCATATTGGTACGGATAATACGGAAGGCCTCAGAGATATTATCACGACCATTCTCACGAACAGCAACGCCACGCACGCTCTTCTTACCTGTGTATACTGGAATATCTCCAAGATATGGAACCTTTGTATACTTCTCAATATCCTGACGGCTACGAACAGTAGTATCAAGAATCTCACGCAGGTAGAGGATAGCAAAAGGAATAGCACAGCCAAGCACAAGCATTACTAGAAGTACAAAGCTCTTGCGAGGAGCAATTGGGCGCAGTGGACCAAAGGCTGAGTCAATAATACGCGCAGTGTTCTCAGTAATTGCAAGTGAGATGGCATTCTCCTCACGCTTGTTGAGCAGGTAGAGGTAGAGCTCCTCCTTGATACGCTGCTGACGGGCAATAGTGAGATACTCCTGCTCCTGAAGTGGCACGCTGCTAATACGCGCATTGGTCTTGCTCTGCTCACGACGCAAGTTCTTTAGCTGGATGTCAAGGGTTGCGATATTCTGGTCCAAAGAGGCTATAATTGCCTTCTTTGTAGCCACGCGGTTTGCATCGAGCTGCTGGATAATTGGGTTATTCTCAGAGCTATTATGAAGCAGTTTCTCGCGACGGAGCAGAAGGTCGTTATATGCAGCAATCTGTGTAGCCAGAGAGCTTGTAGTGGCATTATTACCAAAGCCTGTAGCTGGAATAAGGCTAGTCTCCTTCTGCGGATCATTAAGATACTCCTTGATAAACTTAGACATCTCAAGCTGACTCTCTGTGCTGAGCACATCTGCCTGAAGCTTGGTTGATACGGTGAGGTTCTTCTCTGTCTCGGCCTGAATATCAACCATAGAGTTACGAGTCTTGAAGGTCTTAATGTCGCTATCTACAGCACCAAGCTCCTTGCTGATAATTGCCAAGCGGACATCAATAAAGTCTGCAGTAGCCTCAGCAATCTGCTGTTTATCGTTCACCGCATCCTCGTTATAGACATCAATAAGGGTGTTGATAACATCCTCAGCGCGCTTTGCAACGATATCGTTGAGCGAGATGTTAATAATTGACGACATCTTGTTTGCCACAGAGGACTTCATCGCTGTGCGGTAGCGAGTAGCAACAGCCTCCTTAGTATTCTTAGACACAGAGATGGTCTTGCCAACATACTCCTCCTCCATATAGAGCGACTGGTTGATAACAATCTCTCCGGCAGGGGTCATAATAGACTGACCATAAGCGCCAGTAGCCTCAAACTCGTCATCAGTATCAGTATCCTCACCAGGGAGCTCAGGGCGGACAAAGTCGTAGATACGCACCTGATTTTCTGCCAAGTCAACCTTAAAGGCGCAACGCTCAGTGCCGTTATCGTTAACAAAGAGCACATCAATTGGACTACGACGATAGAGATCTACAGTACGAAGACCCGAGCGGGTTGTATAGTTTACAGTAAGGCCAAGACGGTCTACAACCTCAACCATAAGGCGGCGTGCCTGAAGCACAAAGAGCTCGTTATCTACATTTCGGCGTGTAGAAAGACCCGCAAGCTCTCCAAAGATTGCCATCTCATTTGCACCACTACCCTTACGGCTATCCTTAACCATAATAGTTGCGTTACGCTGGTAGACAGGCGAGCTCTTCATAATATAGAGCACACCAACACCGAGGAAGAGTGCAACAGAGATAAAGAACCAATACCAATTCTTCAGCACCATAGCCACCATATCCTGGAAGCTAAAGGTCTGAACATCATTTACACCATTGTCCGGAGAAGAAATCAACCCCTGCTCTAACTGATTATTCTGATTCATAGTCAAATTGGATTACTTAGCAATTGTTACAATAAGTGATGCTGCAGAGAGCAGTGTGCTGACAATAGAGATCCAGAAGCTACGGTTCTGGTTAATCTCACCAGATGCTGCACGCTGCTTCTTAGGCTGAACATAGACCACATCGCCCTGCTGAAGGTAGTATGCAGGAGATGCAAAGCACTGTGCATCAAGCAGATTGAGACGGTAGGTCTTTGTCTGACCAGCCTCCTTACGAACTACAGTGACATTCTCACGGTTACCGTAGATAGTCATATCGCCCGCCATTGCAAGCGCCTCAAGGATTGTAATCTGGTCTCTTGTAACATCAAACTGACCTGCACGGGTAACCTCACCCATAACAAAGATCTTCATATCGGCAAACTGGATATTTACCGCTGCATCAGCGATATATCCGCCATCGATAATGCGCTTTGCAATCTCATCTGCAAGCTCTGTACGGGTCTTACCTACGCAGTAGACATTACCAATAATCGGCATATAGAGGTTACCATCAGCACTCACAGTTCTAATCTGCAGACTCTGGTTGCTACTAACAGAGGCCTGACCCAGAGGGTTATTAGAGAGCGAGTTGTACGATGTCATAACATTAAACGGCGATGCGAGCTCTGGATCCTTACTTGACACCACCACAGTAAGGCGGTCGTAAGGCTTGATTCTAATTTGGCTCTCCTGAGCAACATTTACTGCAGTGTTGTCCTGCACATCCTGTATATAGGCAGTACGCTTAATAGCGGTACAACTACTAAGCAACAACGCCCACAGTACCAGATAGATAACCTTCTTAATTCTCATTGTTTATAGTTTTTAATTATTAATCAAATATCGCTCGCGCGCATACATACGCGCAAATCACGACAAAGATAGTAAAAAACTGTATAAATAAAAAGATAAAGAGCGAAAGTTTCATAATTTTACCATTATTTCATATCTTTGCACTGCATTAAACCTACAAAAAGTATGAAACATCCAGAGTGGAGCTATAGTGCTGTGCTTTATGAAATGAACATTCGCCAGCTCACAAAAGAGGGCACATTGAAGGCTGCTACAGAGCAGTTGCCTCGCCTAAAGGAGTTGGGAATTGATTGTATTTGGCTTATGCCTATCTACCCTATCGGAGAGTTATCTCGAAAGGGTAGCGAGGGCTCGTACTACTCCATCTCTGACTACTGCGCTATAAACCCCGCTTTTGGAAATTTTGACGACTTTGACACCTTTATTTCGGCGGCCCATAATCTTGGTTTGAAGGTTATTCTTGACTGGGTAGCAAATCACACTTCTCGCGATGCTAAGTGGCTTAAAGACAAACCATTAGATTGGTACAAGAGAGACCAGAATGGAGAGGCTCAAGTGCCGTGGGATTGGAGCGATACAGCGCAGTTAAACTATGACAACAGAGCTGTATGGCAGGGGCAGATTGAGGCTATGAAATTCTGGGTAGAAAAGCACCGTATTGACGGTTTTCGCTGCGATATGGCAATGCTTATGCCGATAGAGTTTTGGCAGGTTGTGCGCTACTCACTTAATCAGATTAAGCCAGATATTTTTCTACTTGCCGAGGCGGAGGAGGACAACCTCTTTCAGAACGCCTTTGATGCCTGCTACTCTTGGCAGCTGCACCACGCAATGTGCGATGTAGCACAGTCAAAAACTCGCGTATGGACTCTGCGCGATACTATTCACACTACCCGCCGCCGCTTTCCAAAGTGGAGTATGCGAATGACTTTTACCTCAAACCACGACGAGAACTCTTGGTCTGGCAGTGAGTTTACTCGTTTTGGTGCCGCTGTAGAGCCAATGGCAGCCCTTACATTCCTACTACCAAACTCTCTACCGCTAATCTA
>JAFOYS010000266.1 GCA_017391435.1 Alistipes sp.
AAGGCAAGGCCGCCAGCAGCAGGCTCAGTGTTATCCTTCTCGCACGCCGCGAAGCCAAAAAGCGCTACAGCGGCCAACATTACATAAAAAAATCTCTTCATATTACTTCCAATTGTTACTTACATCATCACTCTCATATGACGGTAAACCAAATCCCGTCTCGACACTTGCAGCAAAACCGTGCTCAAGTGTAACCTCCAGAGCCTTAACCTCTGGCTGTGTGTAATCTATCTTTTTCATCTTATCCTATATTCGCTGTAAAAGCCGCCCGAAAGCGGCTTTACAGTATGTTATATTGAATTAGTTGATATTAATTGAGCTACCAGTAATGGTATTACCCTTTGCACTGATAGTAACTGTTGAATCTTTAGACTGCCAACCATTACCATTATGAACAAGGTAATTAATAGTCTTACCAACCAACTCTGAAGGGACATTAATGCTCCAAGTATAATTACCCTCAAAAGTCATCTCTGTACCAGGCCAACTAGTATCAAATGATGTTCCAGTATTCCAGACGTGAATCTTCATAGTGTTACCCCACCACTGTTTAGAGTTATCTGTGTTCAGCTGAACTTTCAACTTAATGATAGTCTCTTCAAGCATTACTGTTGCACCAGTTTTTGTGATAGTTACATTTGCGGTCTCACTCTTCTTGCTACCAGAAACAAACTGGTAGTTAAGGCTGCTACCAATATAGTCGCCACTTATTGCATATTTATTACCGCTTACAAGGTTACCAGATGCTGCTGTGAGGAGAGTATCGCCACTCTTTAGGATAATGTACAGAGGATTCCAGTTTGCCTTATTGTTAATAGTGATGTTGACCATAAGATCTGTATACTCCTCAACACACTCATACTTAAACTTATTGGTAGTTGGATTAATATATACATCAAACTTACCATTTTTAGCAACCTTGATATTCTGACCACCCGCTGAAACAACATCGTGCTCAACACCTACCTCAAGAACACCCGCAGCAGATGGACCATAGCTTACATCCCAAGAGTTACCCTTAACAATCTTAATCTCATCGTCCTTATAAAGCTCAATATTTCTTGCCACGCACCATCCATCTTTATCCTCGTACATAGTCACTGTCTTGCCAGCAGCCACATCCCAGCCCTGGAATGAACCAACAACACCGAACTCTGTTGCCACTGGATCAGCAAGTGTGCCGAGGTTGTAAACCTTACCCCAGCAGATATTCTTGATAGTAGTCTGCTTGCACTTTACGCCATTAATAGAGTATGACAGAGTTGCATCGGTAGTACTAATCTCAGCAGAACCGGTGCCTGGCCAGAATGGAACAAATGTCTCGCCCTTACCCTCAAAGGTAATCTGATTAACTTGGTCATAGCCCGAAACATCCACTCTTGGTTCACGGAATGCCTCTAAAGACAAACTCAATGTCACCTTACCCGCGCCGTTGTAGGTATAACGGAAGAATGAAGTCTGTGAAACAAGGTTGATAGGCTGATCAACTGAAAAGCTCTGAATGTTAGTCCAAACAAGCAATGCACTCTTTCCACTACGAGAGTGAGGTGAGTCAAAATCTTCATTCATAATTGTCACAGGCTCTCCAATAAGCCCCTGGACTTTTGCATCTGCACAAACAAACTTACCTGTCTCTTTATCTGCACAAGTAAATTTATAACTTACATATGGGGGATTTGCACTCTCTACAACAAGAACCTCATCACCCTCCCAAACGGTGTTCCAAGTCTTATCGCCGTCTGCATTGTCAATATATGCACGAGTAACATCATTTACAACCTTAGCATAGAACGAGAGGCCCTCGCCCTGCTGTGTCTGGTCTACAATCTGGTCGTTCTTTGAGCAAGCCACTGCACCTATGATTACCAGCGCAGCCAAAATCAAATTAAAAAACTTTTTCATCTTCTTTTGTTCTTTTACTGTTAAACATAGGTTACCACTCTACATCCTCCTCACCATAAGAAGGACCATCAAATCCGCTTTCTACACTGAGAGCAAAGCCCTGCTCTGCATAGAATCTCTCAACCTCAAGAGTTGGAACTGAATAAAATTTTCTGTTCATAATTATAGTAGTTATTTTGTTAGTTTGTTGCACATTGTAGTATTTACAAAATTATATATTTTTTTTCAATTAGATATAGACATATCCACAGACACTGTATTTTTCACTATGAGCAGTCAATTTTTACCGTTGAATGGCAACAAAAAGGGTGCCCCTATCCAAGATCTACTACTTTAAGACCTTAAATAGAGGCACTCTAACCACTATATACGACCACTACTTAAATATTTTATTAAGCAGCGCTGCAAGACGATAACCTGCACGAGCCATTGTCTTATCGTTCATCTGCTCAAGGCGATTATCCTGCTCGCGAGACATAATCATATCTGGTTTTGCCCACTTATACTGCGGTGCTGCAAGGCTTGCCACATCGGCTGCCCAGTGGCGAACATCGCCCTTACTAAATCGCTCTTTATCAGCGCCATAACAGGTCTCAAGGTCGGCAGCAAAGAGTTCTGCAGAGAACGAGGCGTGACGACCAATAAGGTTTGACTCCCAATACTTACGCCAAGAAGATTGAGCAATCTTCTCCTTCTTACCCTTAAAACCATTTGAAATCTGGAACTTAAAGTTGCGCTTAGAGTCGGGAATATTCGCAATTTTAATGTGTGAGATATTGTGCATATCTGCAACAAGGTGGATAACACTCTTCAGCGCCGCCACAACCGTAGAGTCACTATGCTCTGCACGGTTTTTTAGTATCTCCGTACAACGCTCAATCTGCACAACACCATCTTTTTCAGAGGTAGTTGTTGACTTTAGCTCTGCATCGACAGAGATATAGTGCCACGAAGCTGTATGCTTCGTCTCCTCCTGCTTTGCCAGAGTCTGCAACCACCAAGAGTTTGAGGCGAGGTCACCACCCAGAATCTTTGTTGTCTCAATTTTTGCCTTTTCTGTAAGATTCTGCTCGGCAAGCGTTGCTATACACTGCTGTGCAAACTTATTCCACGCAGAGGCTGTACCAATGGCTAACAGACAGAGTGCTAATACTATATATCGTCTCATAATATGCTATTTTGAAAAAATTTCGTTCAATATTTTTGCTAATCTATAACCGCCACGCAGAGCCTGTACTCTTACAATCTCCTCCATACGCTTGTGGTTCTGCTCAGCAAGCGTTGTAACCTCGCTATGTACAGGCAGCAGAGTGTATATCTCGCGCATCTGCTCAGCATTTGCAAGCGCCCAGTCGTTTGGAGTACCCTCACAAATCTCGGCAATCTGCTGCTCGGTAAGGGTGTCATACTTTGCAGCAATATGGTCGCACTTCATACCCTTATTGTAGTAACCTATAGAGGCATCCCAATATGAGTGGAAGCCGAGCTTCTTTCCGTTCATCTTTACAGAACGCTGCTTGAGATTTGGCTCATCAGGGCTGTACTTTGTATGTGTAGGACAGTGCATATCTCCCACCATATGAATCAAGTACTTTAGGTTATCTGCAACAATAGAGTCCTTGAGTTTGTGATACTTACGCATCCTCTTGCAAATACGGTTAATCTGATAAGCGGCATTGTTTATCTCGCCCTTAATCTGCTTATTATTCACATCTACAGGAACGCTGTGCCAAGATGTGGTATGCTCAAAGCCTGGGCAGTTGCGCCAGTAGTCCATCCACGCAGAGTAGTATGGTAGGTTGTGCTTTAAATAATGGCGGCACTTCTCTTTTGCCTCCTCGGTCATATGTCGCTCAGCAATAACGGCGATAGTTGCGTGGCCAATGTTATTCCACGCCTTTACGGTCTGCGTAACTGCTAAAGTAGACAAGACCACTACAATGGTTAAAAATCGTTTCATCTTTCAGGTTAGTTTATTCTCTATTTTTAGTATCAATACATATCGTAACAGGGCCATCGTTGACAAGACTCACCTGCATATCTGCCCCAAACTCACCCGTAGGCACCTCTGTGCCGAGCGTCTGGCTCAGCTTGGCAACAAACTGCTCATACATAGGTCTCGAGATAGGCTCTGGCGCCGAGCGGATATACGACGGGCGATTACCCTTCTTAGTAGATGCATAGAGGGTAAACTGACTCACAACAAGGGCTCTACCACCAACTTGGTTGATATCGAGGTTCATCACCCCATTCTCATCATCAAAGATTCTTAGGCGAGAGATCTTTCCAACAAGCCAATCGATATCTTCTACCGTATCGGCAGCCTCTACTCCGAGCAGAATAAGCATTCCGCCATCTATACTACCAACTCTCTGCCCCGCAATATCTACCGAGCAACTCTTTACGCGCTGAATAACGGCTCTCATACTACAATCCTGCTTGAGATTGGGCAAAGAATAGCCACAGATTGTCATCTGTAGGCACTGGGGCCTCAATTGTCACACTCTCCTTACGCACAGGGTGTGTAAAGGTCATTGTACGCGAGTGAAGAGAGATACCTCCGTTAGGGTTAGAGCGCTTTGCTCCATACTTAAGGTCTCCCTTTATCGGACAACCAATCTTTGAGAGCTGCGCGCGAATCTGGTGGTGTCTACCCGTAATAAGCTCCACCTCTACAAGGGTATAGCGATCCGAGCAGCCCAAAACTGTGTAGCGAAGTACCGCCCTCTTTGCATCTCCCTTAGGGGCGTTGTAGCAATATGAGCGATTACTCTTACCATCGCGAAGAATATAGTGAACAAGTTCACCACTTTCAGCCTCAGGGCGATTCTCAACCACAGCCCAGTAGCGCTTAGATATCTCACCACGGCGAATCATCTCATTCATTCGCGACAGAGCCTTAGAGGTCTTTGCAAATAGCACCACACCACTTACAGGGCGGTCTATACGGTGTACAACACCCAGAAAGACATCAAAAGGTTTGTTATCTCGCTCCTTTATAAAGGCCTTAATCTCATTCTCCAACGCGCTATCCCCATTAGGATCTGGCTGCACAAGGTCGCCACAGCGCTTATTTACCACAATAAGGTGGTTGTCCTCAAAAAGTATATCGGTAGGTTTAAACATAGTTATAGTTTGAAGGTAAATGGCAGTAGCGCCTCAGCAGACTCAACAATAGAGGCTGTGCCGCCACCACTCATTATCAGACGGATAGGATGACCCTGACGGCGCTCAACATCAAGAATAACCTGACGGCAGCCACCACAAGGGTAGCACTCACGCTCAGATGGATTTGACGCTATTGCAAGAGCCACCACTGGATCAGAGGCGTAATTTGCCTCAGCATAATAAAGAACACTTCTCTCAGCACAGATTCCTGAAGGGAAGACCTCGCTCTCGGAGTTTGCTCCGTGAAGGATTCTGCCGCTGGCAAGCCTTACGGCTGCGCCCACATTAAAACCAGAGTACTTTGCATACGCCTTCTTTAGTGCCGCCTGCGCCTCAATAACAAGGAGCTTGTCGTCGGCTGGAAGCTGGTCAATAGGATACTTGTAGTAACCGATTTCAAGTCTTTTCTCCATATAGATATGTCCTAATTAAAATTAATTTTCTCCTTTGAACTACAAATATACAAATTTATTGCAATATTCCCAAAATTCTGATTACTTTTGTGCTATGCACATCTGGGGAGATAGTAGACCATACAACAGCTATGCTGCTTATTTCAGGCGACTGTTCGGCAGCCGCGTGCAGAAGGTCGCTGTCAACGCTGGCTTTACTTGTCCTAATCGTGACGGGGCAATATCTACAGGTGGCTGCACTTTTTGTAACAACTCTGCCTTCACACCATCCTACTGCACACCGACAAAGAGCATTACCGAGCAGATAAATGAGGGTATAGAGTTTCACCGCCGAAGATACCGTACTGCGTCAAGCTATCTTGCCTATTTTCAGTCGTTTTCAAACACATATGCGCCTCTTGAGACACTCAAACAGATGTACGACGAGGCACTGTCAAACCCTCTTGTTGCGGGCATTGTTGTCGGCACAAGGCCCGACTGTGTTGATGAGCAGAAGTTAGACTACTTTGCCACACTTGCCCGCACGCACTATGTAGCACTTGAGTACGGCATTGAGAGCACCGATGATAGCGTACTCCGCGCTATAAATCGTGGTCACGACTACGCCACAGCGGTGCGAGCGGTTGAGATGACAGCAGCACGAGGCATACACTGTGGCGCGCACTTTATCCTCGGACTGCCAGGCCAGAGTGACGAACAGCTTATTGCTCAGACTGATGAGATAAACAAGCTACCACTTACAACTATAAAATTCCACCAGCTACAGGTTTTTCGTGGCACGACAATGGCAGAGCAGTATGACGCAAATCCCGACAAGTTCCGTTTTTGGAGTGTAGAAGAGTATATAGACCTCTTCTCGGAGATTCTCTGCCGTCTGCGTCCAGATATTGTTGTTGAGCGCTTTGCAAGTGAGGCTCCACCGCGTTATCACTACGGCAGAAACTGGGGTTTAGTGCGAAATGAGACTCTTTGGAGTATGCTTGAGAAAAGATTATTAGAAAAAAATATATATCAAGGGAAAAATTTTATACCTTTGCAACTTAAATAAACACTTTTCCTATGATTGAGTTGGGTAAATCGAGCGTTGTTACGGTCATCAAAGAGTATGTGCTGATGACTGTCGGTATGTTTTGTTATGCCTTTGGTTGGATCGGATGTATCCTTCCTGCAAAGTGTATGGGTGGCGGCGCATCTGGTCTTTCGTTGCTTATCTACTACGCTACAGACGGCACAATTAGCATCGGTGTGATGGTATTTATTATCAATGCCATACTGTTGCTTATCGCAGGTTTTATCGTAGGATGGAAGTTCGGCATTAAGACCATCTTCTGCGTCTGTATGCTCTCACTCTCAATGTCCACAATGCAGGCACTATTCACCCAGCCTGATGGAACAATAATGGACATCTTCCAGCTCGACAACCGTCTTCTCTCTACAATCCTCGGAGGTATCTTCTCTGGCGTGGGTGTGGCAATGAGCTTTGCTCAGGGCGGTAGTACTGGTGGTGTGGATATTGTTGCAATGATTATCAACAAGTACCGCACAGTATCTTACGGCAAGATTGTTCGCTCTATTGACTCATTTATTATCGGCTCGGCAATTTTGCTTCCAGCATCTGCAAATATCGGTATTGATGGTGTTATCTACGGTTTTGTGATGACCGCAGTCTTTAGTTATGTTGTAGATATGCTGATGACCGGTAACCAGCAGTCAAACCAGATTCTGATTGTCTGCCAAGACTATCAGGCTATGGCGGACGCTATGAACAACATCGCCCACCGAGGCGCGACTGTCATCGACGCAAAGGGTTGGTATACAAAGCATTCACACAATATTGTTATGGTTGTTTGCCGTAAGCGCGACACACCTACAATCCTCAAAATCGCACACCAAGTAGACCCTGACGCCTTTATTACTATCGGCTCTGTAATGGGTGTATATGGCAAGGGCTTTGATGCGCTGAACAAGATCTAATAATTTACCTTCGGCAACCTTATACCGCTCAGCGGTGGCTCAATTATTGCCCACAGATTGTTGTGGGCAAGTTAAGATACAATATAGCGCTTGTGGCTGCGAATATTCTATTCGGAGCCAACTTTTCGTTCTATGTATCACTCACGCAACACGGCATAAGTTTCCAACAGATTTTTATACTTCAGCTAACCGTTGCTGCGCTGTTTTTTGCACCCTCAACCATATTTTCACGCCACACTCAACGCATTAACCTTGAGGACTTTGGCTCTATATTTATCGTAGCCATAGTGGTTGTATACGGCTGGATGTATATGCTACTGTGGGGTGCTACACAGACAAGCCCTATTGATGCCTCAATGATTGCCACTATAGGGCCCGTTTGCACGCTCTTTGTAGCACAGATTGTAAACCCGCAACCAAATTCGTGGATAAAGGTTTTAGGTGCACTACTTGCCATTGCTGGAACTCTTGCGCTTATCACAGACAAAAACCATCACCTTCTTGGCACAATAAACCAAGCCTTTGGCAACACTCTTGTACTGTTTGCCGTTATCTCTATTGCAACAAATACAGTACTGATAAACAAGCAGTTACAACTATATGGAGCACCCACAATTATGGGCTGGTACTACATAATAGGACTTACAATGTCGGCACCATTTTTTTACAACGATTTTATAACTATTTTCACCCTTCCACTCTCGCAATTTGCTATTGCCGAGCTGCTCTATGTCACTCTGTTTGGCACTGTGCTACCAATGTATCTGCTCTATATCGGCTCTCGCCATCTTACGGCACTACACACTGCGCTGTATAGGTACATCCAGCCCCTTGTAGCGACCGCTTTAGCGCTACTTCGCGGACAGAATATTATTGACCACGCTACTGTAGTCGGCGCTGCCCTTATCTTCTCGGGCGTGGTGGTCGTCGTTACGGGCAATATACTCCCGATTCGCCACAGATAATCCCCATTTTTACCAAATTCTTGGTAAATATGAGAAATATTGCTATATTCGCAGATTAGAATAGCACTTTGCGAAAAAACCGATTCTTTATGTATTATCTGAGCGAAATAAAGGAGCAACTACTGAAAGCCATTACGCTGATAGAGGAGTATGAGCTAAGGGGATTTACCATTGACAGAGATACCGCCCTGGAGTTAATCCGCCGAGCATATGAGGATTTAAGATTCCACGACAGCGACACCCTTATTGTTGACGAGTCCGAAGCACATATAACCCCTACAGAGCAGAGCGACGAGCCAGAGGTCGAGGTCGAGATTGTTATGTCCGAAGAGGGCGAAGAGGCAGAAGAGACCGAGGAGCAAGAGGAAGTGGCTGAGCAAGAGGAGGCTGTGGAGGCTGAGCTACAAGAGGCCGAAACTGACGAGCCAGAGATAGGGGTTGAGATTATTGAGGCCGAGGTCGTTGCCGAGCCTGCAGTTGTGGCTACACCCGAGCCAGAGCCAGAGGTTACTCCTGAGCCAACAGTAGAGCCAACAGTAGAGGCCACACCCGAGTCTGAGCCAGCAGTAGAGAAAACTGAGGTAGAGGTAGGGATAGAAGCTACACCAGAGCCAACTCCAGAACCTGAGCCAGAGGTTGTAGAGGTAACCACAAAGGCAGTTGTTACAGAGCCATCGCTCTTTGGGGATGATGACCAGTGGACCCGCCCAACACACTCTCGCCGCAGGCTGATATCTCTCTACAGAGATGAGGCCCCACAGGAGCCAAAGCCTCGCCACAGACGCAAGAGTGCTGATGTGGAGGTAGAGCCTAAGGCCGAGGCGGCACCAGAGACTCCTGTAGTCGAGAAGGCTCCTATCACTCCAGCAGAGCCTGCCCCTATACCAACTGTGGAGGCTACAGAGCCAACAAAGGTCGTTCTTGCCGACACAATATCTACTCCGCAGACTATTGCCGACACAATACAGCAGCAGCCAAGCATCGGTCAGAGTGGAGCTGTAAACTCATTGCGAGGTGCAATAAGTGTTGGTGACCGCTTTATGCTTATCCGCGAACTCTTTGGTGGAGATGAGGCAAAGTATGAGAGTACAATAGATCTTTTAGATAGTTACGACAATCTTGACGACTGCATAATCTACATTGCCGAGAACTTTACTTGGCGAGCATCTTCAGATGGTGCAAAGTTGATTATGGATCTATTACAGCGTAAATTGAGTTAGTATGGCAAAACTATATATTGTTCCCACACCAATAGGAAACCTTGAGGATATGACCCTAAGAGCAATTAGGGTTTTAGGCGAGGTCGATTTTATCCTTGCTGAGGATACCCGCACCTCTTCGGTGCTACTGAAGCACTACAACATTGACAAGCCCCTGCGTTCACACCACAAGTATAACGAGCACGCCACAGTTGCCTCCGTGCGTGAAGCTATTGAGGCGGGCAGAGATGTAGCCCTAATCTCAGATGCAGGCACTCCAGGCATCTCCGACCCAGGTTTTCTGCTTGTACGCACCTGTGTAGAGGCGGGCATAGAGGTTGAGACCCTTCCAGGAGCTACAGCGGCCATACCTGCCCTTGTGCAGAGCGGTTTCCCTTGTGACAAATTCTGCTTTGAGGGTTTTCTACCACAGAAGAAGGGTAGGCAGAAACGACTCACAGAGCTTGAGAACGAGGGTCGTACAATTATCTTCTACGAGTCCCCATTTAGGGTTGTCAAGGCTCTTGAGCAGTTTGCAGAGCATTTTGGTGCGGAGCGCCGTGTAGCCGTCGTGCGCGAGATAACAAAGAAGTTTGAGCAGACCGTTCGCGGCACACTCGCAGAGGCTATTGCCCACTTTAAGGCACACCCACCAAAGGGTGAGTTTGTGATTGTTTTAGCAGGTAAAGACTACAAGGATAGGTCTGCAGATGTTGAGGAGTCTGCAACAATGGATGAAGATGAATAGTAGCACTCCAAAGATGGGTCTTGGCGCGTGGGCCTTGTGGATCTTCTGTCGCTCAGTAGCAATTTTACCCCACTGGGTACAGTACAACTGCATCGGCAAGGCGATATACTTCATACTGCGATATGTTGTAAGATACCGTCGCAAGCTTATCATTCGACAGCTTACCGAGTCCTTCCCCGAGCGCAGTAAGAAGGAGATAGCCACACTCTGCACAGAGTACTACCACACCCTTGCTCAGACCTTTGTCGGCACGATGACCCTTGCTGCAATGAGCGAGAAGAAAAAGCAAGAGGTGCTTGATGTAACCGTTCCAGAAGAGATTCTGGAGGCTGTAAAGGGCAAGCACTTTATACACCTCTCGTCGCACCACAACTTTTGGGAGTTTGCACTCTTTGTGGGTCTAAAATTTACTGGACACATCACACTATGTGCCTACCACCCACTGACAAGCAAGGCGTGGGATGAGCTATACTACCACCTGCGCTACAGCAAGGATGCAATACCCGTACCGAGCTCGCAGCTGATACGATACTTTCTGCAACACCGCAAGGATGGTGTTGATGGCAGACAGTTGCTACTTGGACTTATTGCCGACCAGAATGCTCCCCCTATGGGAGAGGTGCATTGGTATGACTTCTTAAACCACAAGACCATCTTCTTTGAGGGTGGTGAGCAGATGGCGCTAAAGTTTGGAATGCCTGTGCTATACCTCAGTATGAGCAAGGTGGCGGCAGGAAGGTACAAGGGCGAGGTTATAATGCTATACGACGGCGTTGAGAGTGTTGAGAAGCACGAGATTACGGAGCGATATGTCCGACAGTTAGAGCGCGACATACTCCGCGAGCCCGCTGCTTGGATGTGGTCGCACCGCCGATGGAAGTACTACCCAGACCCCGTTACTGGCGAGCCTATTTACAAGGCGAGGTAACAAAGAGACTATATAACCTAAAACCTAAATACTATGGAGCCCCACAAGCCTAAACTGAGTTTTGGAGCTAAATGCTTATGGCTACTGTGCCGTTCAATTGCAATTTTGCCACATTGGGTGCAGTACAACTGTATCGCCGCAGCGATATACTTTGTGTTGCGTTATGTTGTCAGATACCGCAGAGGGCTGATAATAAAACAGATTGCCGACTCGTTTACAACAAAGAGCGAGCAGGAGGTAGAGGCAATAAGTAACGAGTTCTACAGACACCTCTCTGAGGTATTTATCTGCACAATGTCTATGGCTGGCGCTACTATTGAGCAGCGACTGGAGTCTATAAAATTTAATGTTTCTGACTCTGTCAAGCAGGTTTTAGATGGCAGACATCTTGTAATACTTGCTTCACACCACGGTTTTTGGGAGTACGCCCAGTATGTGGGCTTTGCATTAGAGGGATATAGTCTGATAGGGGCATATCACCAGCTGTCAAATAAGACTTGGGATGATTTGTTTAAGTATTTACGAACTTTTGACAATGTATATCCCGTGCCAACACAGCAGTTTGTTCGTTACTTTATTGAGCACAGAGAGCACGGCGTTAATGGCAAACCGATGATGCTCGGACTTGCCTCAGACCAGAACTCGCCACCAAAGGGAAAGATACATTGGTACAACTTCCTCAACCGCCCTACACTGTTTTTTGATGGCGGAGAGCAGCTCTCTACAAAGTTTAGTCTGCCTGTAGTATACCTCAGTATGCACAAGGTTGCTGCGGGTAAGTATGAGTGCGATATAATCCTTGTACACGACGGCAAGACACCGTTAGAGAAGCACGAGATTACCGAGCGATATGTTCGCCTGCTTGAGAGAGATATAGAGCGCGAGCCAGCATACTGGATGTGGTCTCACCGCCGCTGGAAGTACTACCCAGACCCAACAACAGGTGAGCCTATATACCGTAGAAAGGGGGTATAATTGACATAATTGAGTTATGAAAGTAGCTGTAGTGATATTGAACTATAATGGAGAGAGGCACCTTGCCCACTACCTACCCAGCGTTGTGCAAAACAGCGCGGGGGCTGATATCATTGTGGCTGATAATGGCTCTACAGATGGCTCTTTAGAGCTGCTGAAAAGGGAGTTTAGTACTGTTAGAGTGATCACTCTGGCTGAGAACTACGGCTTTGCCGAGGGGTATAACCGAGCCCTTGCCGAGCTTGATGATTTCGACTGCTATGTACTGCTTAACTCCGATGTCTACACCCCTGAGGGGTGGCTCGCTCCGCTTGTTGCAAAGCTTGAGTCTGATAATAATATTGGCGTGGTTGGGCCAAAGATTCTCAGCGATAGCGACCGAGGCTCATTTGAGTATGCAGGTGCTGCGGGTGGGTATATAGACTATCTTGGCTACCCATTCTGCCGAGGACGAATACTCTCGACCCTTGAGCGTGACAATGGGCAGTATAACGACAGCAGAGAACTCTTCTGGGTCAGTGGAGCGGCCTTCTGCGTCCGCAAGAGTGCCTACCGCTCACTCGGAGGGTTGTGCAGCGACTTTTTTGCACATATGGAGGAGATAGACCTCTGCTGGCGTATGCAGCTTGACGGATGGAAGGTTGTTGTCGAGCCAAAGAGCACTGTCTACCATCTTGGTGGAGGAACACTATCTGCAAACTCTCCACGCAAGATATTCCTCAACCATCGCAATAACCTTGCAATGCTCTACCGCTGCGCCTCACCGCTTCAGCGCGTAGTAGTGGCTTTAGTAAGGCCATTTACAGACCTTGCCGCAGCGCTGAGCTACCTTGCTGGCGGTAATAGTGAGGGGGCAAAGGCTGTGTTTAAGGCTTGGCGAGAGTTTATCAGCTGGCACAGTAGACTATCTAAAGAGCGAAAAGAGATTCGTGGTTATGCAAAGGGCGAATCACGACATATATATAAGGGTGTAATAGTGTTGCGACACCTATTTGGAAGACGAAAATTTGAGAAACTGTTATGAGAAAACTTGTAATTATCCCCACCTACAACGAGAAGGAGAATGTTGCCGCAATGATTGACAAGGTGCTCTCTTTAGATGGAGAGTTTGACCTGCTTTTTGTTGACGATGGCTCTCCAGATGGCACTGCAGATATTATCCGCAGCAAGATGGCTAACACTCCACAGAGAATCAATCTTATCTGCCGTAGCGGCAAGCTCGGTCTGGGTACTGCATATATTGCCGGCTTTAAGTGGGCTTTAAATAAGGGTTATGACCTAATTTTTGAGATGGACTGCGACTTTTCGCACAACCCAGACGACCTTAAGCGACTTGCAGCCCGCCTTGCCACAGACTCAGATGTGGCTATCGGCTCGCGCTATGTGCGTGGCGTGAATGTGGTCAACTGGCCACTATCTCGCCTACTGATGAGCTACTTTGCCTCTAAATATGTGAAGATTGTAACAGGTATGCCCGTATGCGATGCTACTGCCGGCTTTGTGGGCTACCGCGCCGATGTGCTTCGCAAGATAGACCTTGACCGCGTGCAGATGGTAGGCTACGGATTCCAGATAGAGATGAAGTATACCGCCTGGAAGCACGGCTTTAGAATTGCTGAGGAGTCAATCATCTTCGTTGACCGCGAGGCAGGAACCTCAAAGATGTCCAGCGGAATCTTTGGCGAGGCCTTCTTCGGCGTACTTAAACTCCCTTTCCGCCGCATCAAGTAGCAGCAGTTAGATAGACAAGACAAAGGCTCCTTGCGGAGCCTTTTCTCTTTTTATGCGCCAACCGTTGTAGTGTCGCAAGGGATGGTATCGCGAACGCTACAGTCAGTAGTCTGCTCAACTGTTTGACCCTGCTTGTGCTGAAGGTATTGCAACAAAACCGACTTAGAGTTTGGGCGGTTGAGAACTGCAAAGACCACTGCTGCGACAGTAGTCAAAAGGATAAGTATACAAAGTGTCTTTTTAATCATTCTTTTCAAGTGTTTTTACTGCAGTAAGCAGCGTGTTATCAATAGGGCAGATAAAGTAGTAGAAGGCACTACTATCAAACTCAGAGTTGCGAGCAATATATGCACGCAGCTGGCTCTCCATAATCTTTTTTGAGACAGCTATCTGTCTATAGTTTGGCTTTACGCCATTTTTTGCAGCATAGGCAACAAAACGGTCAAACATACCCTTATCTGCCTCAAACATATGCTCAATATCCTTAAGGCTCTTTGCTGCATTAAGCTCGCTACGATGTCTATCTGCATACTCAATAGTATAGCGGTAGAGGATATTACGACCCGAAACCTCAAGATAGTACTTTGTCATATCAGTAGTATCGAGCGGAATGAAGATATCTGGCATAATACCACCGCCACCATAGACCACCTTACCCTTTGGCGTTGTAAAACGGAGCGAGTCTGCAAAATGTATACTGTCGGCAGAGAAGAACTCATTGTGCTTAAAGCGATTGACAATTTCCATATTATACTCCTCCTCATCGCCCGCCGTATATGGTTTCTGAATCGAGCGACCTGTAGGTGTAAAGTACTTTGCCACGGTAAGTCTAAGCGCAGAGCCATCGGCAAAAGGTATCTGAGACTGCACAAGGCCCTTACCAAACGAGCGGCGACCGATAATCGTTCCGCGGTCGTTGTCTTGCAGAGCACCTGCCAGAATCTCGCTCGACGAGGCGCTACTCTCATCAATAAGCACAGCAATCTCTATATCTGTTGCACTACCCTTACCGTCACTATACTGACGAATGCGATGCTTATGACGATCCTCTGTATAGACAATCAGTTTTCCGCGCTCAAGGAACTCGTTTGCAATAAGTATTGCCTGGTCAAGAAATCCACCAGAGTTGCCACGAAGGTCAAGTATAAGGCTCTGCATACCCTGCTTGCGAAGAGTATCTACAGCACCCTTAACCTCACGGAATGATGTGCGAGAGAACTGCGATAGACGAATAAATCCCACCTTGTCGGTCATCATCATCGTAGCCTCAACACTGTTAAGCGGAATAGCGTCACGAGTAACAGTAACCTCTACGGGTGCTGAGATGCCCTTGCGCTCAAGGGTAAGGTCTACCTTTGTGCCACGAGGGCCACGTAGACGCTTCATAACCTCTATCTGAGCCATCTTCTGACCTGCAATAAGGGTGTCATTGACCTTGATGATTCTATCACCAGCCACAATACCCGCCTTCTGACTTGGGCCTGACGGGATGACATTTAGGACAATCAGTGTATCGGTGGCCATATTAAATACCACGCCAATGCCGTCAAACTCACCCTGCAGAGGCTCCTCAACCTGCTTAAACTCTCGCGCAGGGATATAGGCCGAGTGGGGGTCAAGCTTCTCAAGTATTGCAGGTATAGCAAGCTCGGCAAGAGAGTCTGGAGTGATAGGTTCAATATAGTCATTACCGATATAGCTCACAACCTTCGCAAGCTTATCGTTCATCCTTGAACCCACAAGTATATTTATCTGACCTTCTGTCAGTTGCCTACCATTTCGGTGTCCGAATATCCAACCCAAAAAGAATAGAGATATTACGACAAGAATAGGCAGAGCGTACTTCTGCAAAAATTTCATCTTCTGCTATTACTTATTCTTAAATGTATAGCTCAAGCCAACGCCAAGCACAATCTGAGTCTGCAGTGAGCGGCACTGTGCCTTGTTGTAGTACATCTGGAAGTAGAACTGTGTAGAGAAGTACTTTGTCGCCTTGATATCTACAGTGTGCTCCCAACGAATGTTTGGCGCAATGTGCTCAAGTTTCAGAGCCTTATTTGCACCGGTCTGCTGGCTAATCTCGTTAATCCAACCGTAGAATGAGTAGAATGTAGTACGATAGCGGAACAGCTTGCCAAAAGTACGATCAAAATCTACCTGAACAGACGAACCACCCTCATAGCGAGAGCTACCGTTAGCATATGTAAGACCATAAGCATACGGAGTCTTCTTCTGCTCCTCAGTTAGCTGATCTGCCTGTGAAAACTCTATGCCAAACTTATCAAAGAAGAACTGATTCTTTACAGACTGGCTTGTAACATATGTCGCACTAAGTGAGATTGGAGATACATTGACCTTTACAGGGAACTTAGGCTTTGGGCATACATAGGTAAAACCGAGAGAGAGGTTCAGATATGCAGGGGCAAAGAATCGGCTAACACGCTGGTATGAGCCATTAACACCATTAGCAAACTGTGAACGCAGACTTGCAATAGCTCCGAAATTCCACTGGTCAGAGATCTTGTATGCTGGTGCTGTCGACATAAACCACTCATCCTGACTCTTTGTCCACTCCTTGGCCTTGTTTGTAACACCGAGCTTACCAGAGACCTTATTATCAACAGTAAACACACCTCTCTTGTAGTTGTGAGTAAAGAGGAAGTTGGCAATACCTGTAATAGAGTTTGTGGTTCCGTTTACATTCTGCCACTTGCTGTTAAAGTTTGTCAGCGAGCCTGTAATACCGGCATTTACCTCAATAGTGTTTCTCTCCTTACGGATTGCTGCTCGCTCTGCTCTACGCTGCGAATCGCTTGAGTGGTAGTCAACCTTTACCTGCTC
>JAFOYS010000267.1 GCA_017391435.1 Alistipes sp.
ACATTACCAAGCGGAGTGATAATAGCACCCGTACCACAAGCACCACACTCCTCAAACTCTGGCAATTCGGCAATATCTACCGGTCGCTGCTCAACAATAAAACCCTTATCAGCCGCAATCTGGCGCAGCGAATCGTTGGTTATAGATGGCAGAATAGATGGAGATAGAGGTGTAATATATCTATTATCCTTAATTGCTATAAAGTTCGCAGCACCACACTCCTCAATATATCTGTGCTCAACAGACTCTGTATAAAGCACCGCCTTATAACCCAAATCGTGCGCCTCCTGACAAGAGAGCATACTCGAAGCGTAGTTACCACCAACCTTTACATCTCCAGTACCAAGCGGAGCAGAACGATCCTGATTTCTATTAATAATAGCATCAATAGGGTGGATACCCTCCTTAAAATATGGTCCTACTGGAGTTGCAAAAACGCAAAATCCAGCCTCGTTATACGCCTTAACAGTAAGACAAGGCTTAGTACCAAAGAGAACCGGACGAACATATAGCGCTGCGCGAGACTCATATGGAGGTAAAAACTCAATATTTCTACGGACAATCTCTACACAAGAGTCAATAAAAAACTCCTCAGAGACCATCGGCAGGCACAGTTTACGCGCACCTGAGGCCATTCTTCTTGCGTGTGCGTGTGGACGGAAAAGGCGCACCTTACCATCCACACCACGAAACGCTTTAAGTCCCTCAAAGGCCTGCAAACCATAATTCAAACAGGCCGATGCCATATGTACAGGTATATACTCGTCAGTTGTGTAAGTTATTTCTCCCCACTTACCATCCTTAAAGTATACGCGGAGATTCTCCCCACCTGTTTTATTAAAATCAAACCCTAACTCTTCCCAATTAAGTTCCATCACATCAAAATTGTTCCCCGTGGAACATTAACCAACCATAGAGCCAGCCTTTACCGCCTCTGAAGGCTGTACAAGGCGTAATTTACCCGTAGCATCTTCTGCCATAAGAATCATTCCCTGCGACAGAATACCCTTCAACTCGCGTGGCTGTAGGTTAACAAGTACAAGCACCTGCTGTCCTACAAGCTCCTCTGGAGTAAAGTGCTCGGCAATACCAGAGACAATTGTACGCTGATCGATACCTGTATCTACTGTAAGCTTTAGAAGTTTCTTGGTCTTTGCAACCTTCTCAGCAGCAAGAATAGTAGATACACGGATATCCATCTTCTGGAAATCGTCAAAAGTACACTCAGCCTTCTGTGGCTCAGCCTTAACCTCCGCAGCTGCATTTGCAGCCTTAGTAGCCTCAAGCTTATCTATCTGACGCTGGATAACCTCATCCTCAATCTTCTCAAACAGTAGGGTAGGTGTGCCAATTGTGTGACCAGCAGCAATAAGCTCCATAGAGCCCAGTGAGTCCCAACCAAACTTCTCTACAGAGAGCATATTAAGAATCTTAGCTGCAGAGAATGGCATAAATGGCTCAATAGCTGTAGCAATGTTAGCAGTAATCTGAAGCGCAATATAGAGAATTGTCTTAACTCGCTCAGTATCAGTCTTTACCACCTTCCAAGGCTCTGAATCTGCAAGATACTTATTACCAATACGAGAGAAGTTCATAGCATCCTTAAGAGCCTCGCGGAAGCGGTAGTTCTCAATATTATTCTCAAGAGAAGCCTTAATTGTAGAGAGCTCTGCGATAGTCTGCTGATCGTACTCTGTAAGCTCACCACAAGCAGGAACAACACCACCATAGTACTTCTGTGTAAGAACAAGGGCGCGGTTTACAAAGTTACCAAG
>JAFOYS010000268.1 GCA_017391435.1 Alistipes sp.
AATCTGTCAGATAACTGGCACTCCGTTGCAGACTATGGTGGGTGTGATGGATGGTGCAGCTGTAAACACTCCGGCAATGGGTGCGACTCAGCAGGCGTATATGGATATTACGGGCACAGAGGATAGCACTATTCCGATGAGTTTTGCTATAGCCTATCCATTTGGTGTTGTGGCCGTGATAATTGCTTTCCTCATCCTAAGAAAGATGCTGAAGATTAATACCGATGTTGAGAATGAGGCTCTAAAGGCGCTTAGCAATGAGAATAAGTTTGCAGCAAAGTACTCACTTGAGGTTGTAAACACTCAAATAGATGGCAAAAAAGTTAGCGAAATTCGTAACATTATTGCTCGCCAGTTTGTCATCTCTCGTATATCTCACGATGGAAGTAAAGCCTTTATTGCCGACTCGGAAAGTGTTGTTCACTGTGGAGACAAACTCTTTATTGTCAGTGCTTTAGAGGATAAAGATGCTATACTTGCCTTTCTTGGTCACCAGGTTGATATGCTCGAGCAGGAGTGGGGAGAGTTTGAGGGTAAGCTCGTCTCGCGTCGCATTGTAGTTACGCGCCCAGAGATTAACGGCAAGAAGTTCTCTGATTTGCGTTTGAGAACAAAGTATGGAATCAATATTACCCGTGTACATCGTGCCGGAATGGATCTTATCCCTTATCAGGGAATGGAGCTTCAGCTTGGTGATAAGGTGATGATTGTAGGCTCTGAGAGCGCTATTGAGAAGGTGGCTGAGCTGCTTGGAAACTCACTTAAAAAGCTGCATCAGCCGCATATTTTTACTATCTTCCTCGGAATTGCTTTAGGTGTCTTTGTGGGTTCAATTCCACTTGTTGACTCTCCACAGATAAAGCTCGGTCTTGCAGCGGGTCCAATGCTTATGGCGATACTTATTGGCCGTTTTGGTACACATTGGCACCTTATTACCTACACTACAGTCAGCGCTAATCTGATGCTTCGTGAGGTGGGCCTTGCAATGTTCCTTGCATCTGTTGGTCTTGCCTCGGGAGAGGGTTTTGTTGAAGCGCTTATCTCGGGTGGTTATATATGGATGCTCTATGCGCTTATTATTGCCATTGTTCCGCTGCTTGTTGTAGGTGTATTTGCCCGTAAGGTATATAAGATGGACTACTACACACTTATGGGAACGCTTGCTGGAAGTATGACAAACCCTATAGCACTGACCTATGCAAACAATGTTGCAGGATCTGATATGCCCGCGATTAGTTATGCTACGGTCTATCCTCTTGTGATGTTCTTGCGAGTGGTTATTGCACAGAGTATGATACTATTCTTATTGTAGAGCTGATATGTAACAAAAAAAGCAGTGGCGTGACCACTGCTTTTTTGTTGTTGTCTACTTCTTGCGTCGACGACGGCGATATGCTGAACTGCGACGGTATTGAACTATCTTGCGGCGGATTCCAAGAACAAGCATAGCAAGCAGGGTGATTCCTATAACAATTAGCACCCACGGCTTTACAACCTCGCCCTTTACTCGAGCCCACATCTCAAGCATCTGCTCTGTGCGAGCACCAGAGTCGTGCATCATAGCACAGCGCTCAATAACTGCGCGATCAGGATACTGAACAGCATCTATCTTTACGCTCTCAGCTCCAGGACCAAAGAAATAACTTGCATCTACTGTGTCCTCAAGAGTATCGTCAATCTTTGCCTCCAGAACCTCTGGCGTTGCTACAGCGCTGACATATCCGATAGCATCCATATTCTTCAGCGCAATATCTGAGCGGCACATAAAGTTGATAAAGTAGCGTGCAGCCTTGATATTCTTGGCATACTTTGGTATCACCCAGCCGTCAAACCATACATTACTTCCCTCATTTGGAACATAGTAATCAAGTGTCACACCGACCTCTGCAGCCTCCTCAATTGCCCAAACGGCATCGCCGCTCCAAGTAAGATTTATGTAGGCCTTCTCTTTGGTCATCATCTCCTTTCCAAAGTCAGCCTCCCAACCAGCAACAAGGCGTTTTGCCTTCTTGAGAAACTCCTCAACAAGGGCAATAGACTCATCCGAAGCATCGTACATAACCTCATCCAGTGTAACCTCGCCACGGTCAATAGATCCGCGTTTAAGATATACCAGAATAGGGCCATATACATCACGGAAGGCATCCTTGATGAAAATCTTCTTGCGGAACTGCTCATCGTGTAGTACCGACCAAGTGCGAGCCTGATCCTCAGTAACATACTTTGTGTTGTAGAGCAGACCTGTTGTTCCCCACATATAGCCCACAGCATAGTCATTTGCATTCTTGCCAGAACCATCAATCATATTGAAGCGGTCAACGATATATGGCGATATATTGCTGTCAATATAGTTCGGAGTGTCGCCAAAGTCCTTATCTATAGGAAGCAGCAAGTTGTTGCGTAGCATTCGCTCAATGATATACTCCGATGGGCATACCACATCAAAATCCTCCTTGCCTCGCTCAATCTTTGCAAGCATAATCTCGTTGATATCAAAGAGTTGGTAGATAATCTCTACATCCTCTCCTGTCTGCTCCTTGTACCACTGTTGAAACTCGGTCAGAACATCCTCGTCAATATAGTCTGCCCAGTTATAGATCTTAAGCGTATGTTCACGGTCGGCAGCAGTAGTTGTGCCGAAGGCAAATAGTAGCGTTGTAATAAATAGTAATAACCTTCTCATTAGATATTCTCTTGTTTGCGTGCAACACGGCGCGCGCGGACATTAATAATGATAAGTAGCAGCAGTACTGTAACGAAAATAATAGTAGAGAGTGGTCGGAGCTCTGGCGTTAGTCCACCCTTACGAGCATCTGCATAGATAAATGTAGATAGCGTCTCAAGACCCTGATTACCAATTGTGAATATTGTTACAGCAAAGTCATCAATAGATAGAGTAAATGCGAGAATAAAGCCAGAAATCATACCAGGACGAATCTCTGGAATAATTACCTTTCGCAGTGCCTGAAATGGTGTTGCACCTAAGTCTAAGGCAGCCTCATAGATGTTTGGATTCATCTGTTGTAGGCGCGGCATAACGCTCAGCACTACATACGGAGTACAGAAGGCGATATGGGCAAGCACAACGGTTGTATATCCCTGAGTGATACCAAGACTAACAAAGAGCAGGAATAGCG
>JAFOYS010000269.1 GCA_017391435.1 Alistipes sp.
AACAGAACCCATAGCTGCCATAACGCTGTCGCTAACAAAGTTCTCTGATGCAATCAGCTCAATACCACGCATCTGACGACTGCACTCCTCGGCAATAAGGTCAAAAATCTGTGAATCTTTCATAGCTTTAAAAGAGTGTTATTATTGTATTAAATTCTATTAGTCTTTTTAGAACTCCCAAAGATAGGTATATTTTCCAAATAAATTTCGTATCTTTGAGCAGATTTTACTAACAAATTGTTTTTATATGAAATTACTTGAGGGGAAAGTGGCCCTTATTACAGGCACAAGAAGGGGTATAGGCAGGGCTGTTGCAGAGAAATTTGCTGAGCAGGGCGCAGATATTGCTTGTACTGTCCGTAGCCTTTCAGATTCTGTTTTAGAGACTCAGGCGGAGCTTGAGAAGTATGGCGTTCGCGTTATGTTCTATGCCTCTGATGCCTCTAATTTTAAGCAGAGCCACGAGGTTGTAGAGAGAGTTGTAGCTGACTTCGGTCGTATAGATATTCTTGTAAACAATGCTGGTATTACCAAAGACGGTCTTATGCTTCGTATGAGCGAACAGCAGTGGGATGATGTTATAAATGTTAACCTTAAGTCTGCATTTAACCTTATACACGCAGTACTTCCCGTAATGTCTCGCCAGCGTTCAGGTTCTATTATCAATATGTCTTCTGTTGTTGGTGTTAGTGGCAATCCAGGTCAGTGTAATTACTCAGCCTCAAAGGCTGGTATGATTGGCCTTGCGAAATCTATTGCTAAGGAGATGGGAGGACGAGGTATTCGTGCAAACTGTATCGCTCCGGGATTTATCGAAACTGATATGACTGCCAACCTCTCTGACGATGCGCGCGAAAACTGGTTGAAGTCTATCCCTCTGCGCCGCGTTGGAGTGCCTGAGGATGTGGCAAATGTTGCACTGTTCTTGGCTTCAGATATGTCAAGTTATGTATCTGGTCAAGTTATTCAGTGCTGTGGTGGTATGAATATGTAGTGGCTATGAAACACTATTTGCTTATATTATTTGCTCTGCTGACCACACAGTTGTGGGCTCAGGAGCTATATGACCATACGCCTAATGCGCGAGTAGCGGCTATGGGTGGCGCTGCTGTAGCCACTTCTGCAGATGCTTTTGCCGCTTTTGGAAATGCTGCCTCTGCCGCTATGGAGTATAAGACGGCTCAAGTAGCCTTTGCCTATACAAAGTTTTCGGGTGATATATACCGCAAAAACCGAATGCTCTCTGGAGGAGGTTATCTGAGATTTGCACAGCGCCATACACTCTTGGTTGGCCTGCAGTTTAATATGGAACCTCGCATAGAGGCTCTGGATAGACGCCCTGGCGCTCAGAGATTTGATTTGGGATATGGATATAAAATCTCGGATAGGGTAGCCATTGCAGCAACGGCTCGCTATCGTCGCACTTATGGCCATATTTTTGATGATAATAACTACAATGGTGGTGGCGCGGATCTGTCTCTGTTCTCGCAACTGCCTGTAGCATTTATGGAGGGTGCAAAGGTAAATGTTGGTGCAAAGATTGCCTTTGATGCGCCAGTTTGTCCAGAGTACGACCGTTTTGGTATCTCTCCATCTGTAGGTGCGGGACTATCTCTGCCATTTACAGATGGCCATAAGCTTGACCTTACCACCGAGTTGAGATATGGAGTCAGCTCGCGTGAGGATATCTTCTCGGCAAAGCTTGGTGCTGAGTATTCGCTTATGCGAGTGCTTTATGTTCGCGCTGGAGGCAATGTTTCGCGCCTCTTTGGTGAGTTTGGAGGCACTACACTCGGCTATGGAACTGTTGGCCTCGGAGTGAGATTTTTCCACCTTCAGTTTGATGTTGCATATCTTGTCGGGAAACGAAATACACCGTTTAATAACGCCGTGCAGATAAATTTCGGACTGGATTTCTAACAGAAGCTAAACAGTAAATTAAAAGTGGCCCCAAAATTTTGGGGTCACTTTTGCTACTATATAATCCTATTTTTTGAGCCAAGTTAGTTTGCGCCATAGAGACTCAAAAGGTCCGTGCGAATGGCTCTTAAGCCACCAACGACAGAATGCAAACTGCAATGCAATACACATTACACCCAGTAGAAGACTTGATGCGTGGCCAGAATAGCGAAACATTCCAAGCCCCCAATTGTAGAATACAAAGCCTCCAATAATGGATTGAGAAAGATAGTTTGTAAGGCTCATCTTGCCGTAGGGTGCAATCTTGATAAGAAATTTCGCTGCAGATGTGTTGTAGTAGAGTAGTACAAGTCCAGATACATAGAAGAGCATCTGCGCCAGATTTCTCCACATCTTGAGCATCACCTTTACACTCTGCTTGATGCAGGCTACATCGACCATATCGGGAACGAACTTATATAGCGGGATCAGAACTGCTGATGCACACAACGAGATTAGAAGTACTCTCTTCCAAATTTGCAAGTTGTTTGCTTCGTTGTAGAATAGGCGACGACGACCTATATAGATGCCGAGCAGAAATAGAAATATGGTCTGCATAATACGACCAAACTCTATTGCCCAAGTGAAGTTTACAGGAAAACCATAACGAATACCCGCAATAGCCACATCTAACCACGAACCCTCAGCCTGTGCAGATATTATAGCTTTGAAAAGTTCTCCCGAGCCAAGATTTAGCGGTTGAGTTGTTGGGTCTATAAGCCCCAAAACAATGTAGATAAGTTCAATTGGTT
>JAFOYS010000270.1 GCA_017391435.1 Alistipes sp.
AAGGCTTTAGGCCGTGAGAGTGCAGAGCATACGGTGAGCCGAGCAGTGCGAGCCACAGCTACTGATATTACCCAAAAGGTGACCTCTAAAAGTATCTGCGAGTCCTCCCAACAGGCAGTGCAGCGAGCCATTAAGCAGAGCAGCGCGCAGGCAACAAGGCGCGTAGCATTAGATGCGGGTCAGCTATCTGTTGAGCGTCAGATAAAAGATATTGTAGGTACAGGTGCCACCAAGGTGCTAAGAGACAAGTGCACCAAAGAGACTCTTGAGCAGTGCTCCAAACAGCTGCTTGAGGATGTTGCATCAAATAAGGCATTAGCCCAAGCTATTAAGAAAAATCCTCAGTTAGCAAGCAACTATCTACAGGCCATAGATGCACCGGCAGTGCGTAATGATATCACAGCCCTACGATATCTAAACAAGGGTGCCGATAAGTTTGTCGATGCTGGATATCTCAAAAAGTGGGGCCGAGGTGAAGATCTTATCTTTAAGCAGAGTGGTGACATTTGCAAGATTTATGACCGCAATGGAGATTTTCTGGGCGATATGATAAAAAGTGCTGATGGCACAACGACTATCAATTGCTCAGCAACAAACCGCAAGTTGCTCAACCTCTACCCTATGAACAACACCACATATACTTGCGGTAAACACAAGTGGATAACAGACCGCTATGGACGAGTAAAGAGCGCTTCGTACTCTGTAGATGGCACAGAGACCATTCTCAACCGCTCTGATAGCAAGAATGTTACAAATAGCGTTAGAGATCTTAAGAACAGATATAACTCTCAGGGCAGAATGTCCTCAGACAAGATGCCAACGCTCGATGACGGAGGCCACCTTATACCTCGCTCGGCGGGAGGTACAAACGACGCTATAAATATTGTTCCGCAAAACGCTAAGAGCAACAGAGGTGGATTATGGAAACAGTGCGAGAATGCCGCCTCATCAAAAAGGGCAGCCAAGATAGAGGCTACTATCAATTGCAAGATAGATCTAAATTATACAGACAATATGACACTCCGCCCATCTGACTTGTCTCGCACCCACACCATCAACGGCCAAGCGCAAAGGCTCAAAGGCGGTGTAACCATCCAAAATTGCACTGTAAACAACCCGTTGGAGTAGTATAGTTAAATTATCTGGGCAAAAAGTGGGCAAGTTTCCAACTTTCGCTGTCACGATAGTGACTCACATCGCAACTAACAAACAGCACAGCGATACTATACCAGACAAAGATAAGAATAGGACTCGAAGGTCAAGCGACAGCTTGAGCTCGCGCGGATACCTTTAGCGCAGGGCAAAGCCCGAGCAATAATATCTTATATCCGCGCAACCTACCACCTGTGAGCAGGGCTATTCTACTACATTGCGATGTGAATTGCTTGCAATGGTTGGCGTAAAGAGTGGCAAGGGAGCTTGCTCACTAATGCCAATCTTTGCGACAAGCGTAGTCGCAACTGCGACTCACATCGCTCACACACCAACACTACCGAGAACAACAAAAAAAGAGAGACTCAGCTGTCTCTCC
>JAFOYS010000271.1 GCA_017391435.1 Alistipes sp.
CCTGATTTTTGGCCGTATACTCCTTAGAGATTTGGCTTACGGCGGCAAGGTGTTCGCTATTATCGCGCAGAGGTACAAACCAAGCATTTAGCTCATCGTAGGTTGAGATGCTTGTGGCAGCGCCCAAAGAGATCATATCGCGCGCCTCCTTAAACTTTTTATAGTTTGGACCAAAGGCTATTGGCAGACCAAAGGTTGCAGCCTCAAGGGTGTTGTGGATGCCCACGCCAAAGCCTCCGCCGATATATGAGAACTCAGCATAGCTATAGACTGACGAGAGCATACCCATAGTGTCGAGAATAAGAATCTGCTTTGAGCTATCGGTATCTCTATACTGTGTATATCTCACAGCGCCGTGCTGGGCTGTCTGAGCGATTTTTGCCATACGGCCGTCATCCATCTCGTGAGGAGCGATGATGAACTTTATTGTCGGATTCTCGTTTGCAAGCTTTACAATAAGCTCCTCATCCTCACCCCAGCTTGAGCCGGCAACAAAGAGGCGATTGCCTCCCTTGAATTGCTCTACGATATCAATCTTTTTTGCTGCGGCAGCAATCTGAGCCACGCGGTCAAAGCGGGTATCACCAGCAACAACGACATTATCACAACCCAAGGTACTCAGAAGCTCCATAGAGCGTGAGTCTTGAACAAAAATGGTCTCAAAAGTATCTAAGGCTGTGCGCCACATCTCTCCATAAGATTTAAAGAAGATGGAGTTGCTACGGAAGATAGCTGAGACGACAAAAGTGCGAATAGACCTTGCACGAAGCTCAGAGAGCATATTGAGCCAATACTCGTACTTGACAAAGATTGCAATCTCGGGGTGTGCAATATCTAAGAACTGCTTTGCATTCTGAGGTGTGTCAAGTGGAAGGTAGAAGATATAATCTGCCCCAGGATAGTTCTTGCGAATCTCGTAGCCAGAAGGTGAGTAGAATGTAAGCAGAATCTTGTACTCTGGCTTCTCGGCCTTAATCTTCTCTATGATAGGTCGACCCTGCTCAAACTCGCCAAGAGAGGCGACGTGTATCCAGATAACGCGACTCTTCGGGTCAATACTACTACGCATTCGCTCGAAAAGGTCTTTACGACCAGCGTTCCAGAGTCGGGCCTTTGTGTGCCACTGTGAGGCTAAGGCTACACCAACTCCGTAACACTTTATTGCTATGTTATAGAGGCACTTCATAACGAGCAACAAAGGTAGTGTTTATTTTTGTAACTTCCAAAAAATGGATATTGCCCCGCCATTATGTGGGGCAATATCCAAATTGTATGGTAGTTAGAGCATTACAGAGTTCCGCCAACCTCCCACCAGAAGGCACGAAGGCCAAGCTGTGGGTTTGCGTTGTCAAGCTCCTTGAGTGCCGCCATAAGTGGAGCGCACTGCTGGTCCTGAACAATAGAGATTAGTGCGGAGTTCATTGTTGGCCAAACGGTGTCGCCAAGGTGAGGCTCGCCACTCTCTGTGCCGCAGCCTGTAAGCTCCTCTACGGCAGTATAACCGCGCACGCCCAACTTCTCCATTATCTGGTGCACCTCTACATAGAGGGCCTGATTACACGAAATAAATATAGCTTTCATACTTTTATGCGTTTAGTTTTGCGAGTTTTTTCTCCTTCTTACGCTCGTCACGAATACTCATCCAAGTAAAGAGCACTGGAATAAGGAAGAGTGTTACAAGTGTTGAGAAGGCAAGACCTGCTGCAACGACCATACCCAGCGAGTTCCACATCTCTGATCCTACGCCGTTACCAGCTGCCATAGGTACCATACCGAGCACGGTTGTAAGTGTTGTCATAAGGATTGGGCGCAGACGAGACTTACCACCAGCAACAACAGCCTCAATGATTGGCATCTTACGGCCGATAAGCAGTCGGGTGTAGTCCACAAGCACAATACCGTTGTTTACCACAATACCCACAAGCATCAGCACACCAAGAAGACCCATAACACCGAGAGCAGTGTGTGTTGACCACAGACCAAGAAGCACACCTACAACGGCAAACGGCAGTGAGAACATAATTACAAATGGGTACTTAAGTGACTCAAACTGTGACGCCATAATAACATATACAAGAATCACCATAAGCACAAGGAGCATACCCATATCTACGAAGGTATCCATCTGATCCTCGTAGCTACCACCGAGCTTCCAAGTGATACCTGCAGGGAAATCCATCTTGTTAAGACCTGCAACTGTACCCTCAACAATCTCAGACATTGCGTGGCCGTGACCTACTGATCCAGAGACCTTTACATAGCGGCTACGGTCCTTGCGGTCGATAGCTGGAGGGGTCTGGCTCTCAACAACTCTTGCCACATCGCGCACCTTTACGGCAGCACCTGTAGTGGTGTTGTAGAGAGTAATGTTCTCAATCTCCTCGATAGACTCACGGAACTTACGGTCGTAGCGAACAAGGATATCGTACTCCTCACCCTCCTCACGGAAGTATGATGCTGTAGCACCGTTAACACGGTTGCGGAGGAATGTACCCGCTGTAGCAACATTAAGGCCGTGCATAGAGAGCTTCTCGCGGTCAAAGAGTACCTGATACTCAGGGGTATACTCGTCACGAGAGATTGTAACCTCGGTACAGCCCTCAACCTGAAGCATAACCTCTTTGATCTGCTCTGCTACGCGGTCGGTCTGCTCAAAGTCGTATCCATAGAGCTCAATATCTACCTTACTCTGACCACCAGCGCCACCGCCCTGACCGGTCTCAATAACCTCGTAGGTGCGAATCTCAGAGTAGCCGTCAAGATCCTTACGCATAAGGTCTCCAATCTCTGCAAGACCACGCTCACGCTCGGTCTTATCTGTAAGGGTGATGTTGAACGAGATGTAGTGTGTACCGTTATCCTGAATAGATGCAAAGGCGTTGTCTGTATCTGCCACACCGAGAGTTGCGTTAAGGACAGTAATCTCTGGATAGTGCTCACGGAACTGGTTGCTGATTCTCAGGGCAAGGTCACGAGTAATCTCCTGGCGAGTACCTACAGGGAGCTTCACCTTTACTGCAATACGGCCGTTATCCTGCATAGGGAAGAACTCGGTCTTTACATTTGGTGCAATAAAGATAAATGTGCCGACAAAGAGAGCCAATGCGCCAACGAGGAATGTCTTACGGTGTGTTACGCACCAGTGAAGAGCCTTCTCGTAGATGTTATCAAGCCAGCCCATAGCTGCGTCTACATACTTCTGAAGGCTTGACTTCTTTGGATTCTGCTTCATAATCAGCGAGCAGAGTACCGGAGTGAATGTAAGCGCAGCAGCCATAGAGACAGTTAGGGTGATAGTTACCATCCAGCCCATTGGTGTAAAGAGCACACCGGCCATACCCTCAATCATTGTCAGTGGCAAGAATACCGCGAGCGTTGTAAGGGTTGAGGCGATGATTGACAGACCCACCTCCTTGGTTGCGAAAATTGCAGCCTGCTTTACGCGTGATCCGCGGTCAACGTGGGTAGTAATGTTCTCAAGCACCACAATGGCATTATCTACGACCATACCGATAGAGATAGATAGTGATGACATTGTTACCACATTGAGTGACTGGTCGGTAAAGAGCAGGTAGATAAGTGCTGAGAGCATCGAAATAGGAATGGTGAGGATGATGATAAACATCGCACGCCAACGACCGAGCATCAGCATAACTACGAACATTACCACAATAAAGGTGGTAAGGATTGTATTTACAAGTGAGTTTGCAGTGTCAAGGATGTTGTCTGCAGTATCTACAACCTGCGAGATACGGATATCTGAAGGTAGGGTAGGGATAATCTTCTCCAACTCCTTCTTTACATCCTTTGAAATCTGAACGGCATTTGCACCTGTCTGCTTCTGGATAACAATAAGACCTGTGCGCTCGCCATTGTTGTATACCTCCTGCGCGCGCTCCTGCTCAGTGTCGTTTACTGTAGCAACATCGCGAAGGTAGATATTTGCGCCACCACGACTACCGATAACAAGGCTCTTGAGCTCCTCTACAGATGTAAACTCCTGGTCTACACGCATAGAGTAGGTGTTTGAACCTACATCAATCTGACCACCAGGGATTGCGCGGTTCTCAGATGCAATAATCTGAGAGATGCCCTCAATAGTCATTCCATAAGCCTCGAGCTTGTATGGGTCGCAGTATACCTGAATCTGGCGCTCAGGAATACCCTGCACAGAAACTGTACCTACACCACTTACACGAGCAAGAGGTGTTGCAACCTGCTCATCAATAATCTTATAGAGTCCGCTCCAGCTCTCGTTTGCCTTTACAGAGAGAAGCATAATTGGCATCTCGTCAGTAGAGAACTTAAAGAGAATTGGGGTGTTTGCCTCGTCTGGCAGGTTGTTCTTTGCCATATCGAGCTTGTCGCGCACATCGTTTGTGGCAACATCGTTATCTGTACCGTACTCAAACTGAAGGAATACTGTAGAGATATTCTCCTTTGACTTTGAAGATATGTGCTTCAGATTATCAACTCCGTTGAGGGCATTCTCCATTGGTTTTGAGATGTTCTCCTCAATATCCTCTGCACTTGCACCCGGATAGGCTGTAATAACCATAATATATGGTGTGTCAATTCGTGGCATAAAGTCAATTGGCAACTTTACCAACGAGAAGACACCAAACAGCGCAACGGCGATAAAGACAAGTATCGTCGTAATCGGGTTATTGACTGCTGTTTTATAAATATTCATTGTTAACCTGATTAATAGAACTACTTATTTACAACTTCTACCTTGCAACCGTTTGTAAGGGCGTTTACACCCTTAACAACTACAGCCTGGCCGCTCTCAACACCTGAGAGAATCTCCCACTCGTTACCAAGACGACGGCCAAGCTCAACCTTTGAGTAGCGAACAGTGCCGTCTGCCTCAAGGATATATACATAGCGGTCACCGCTACCAAGAAGCTTGTTTACAGAGCGGTCTGGAATAACTACGCGGTTGTTCTTGCCATATGGAAGGGTTACGCGGGCAAACATACCTGGGCGTACGCGCTCATCGTTGTTTGGAAGGGTAACCTCAGCAGCAAAGGTGCGAGTAGCGTTGTTGATAGTAGGGTAGATGCGAGAGATGCTACCAGCAAAGAGCTCGTCGCCATAAGCGTCAAGGTTTACATCAACTCTCATACCCTTGCGAACGCGTGCAAAGAGGTTCTCAGAGATGTTGATCATAATCTTTACAGGGCGAATCTGCTCGATAACAAGCACTGGAAGACCACCAGCCATATCGCCATTGTCGTAGTTACGAGCAGTAACGATACCAGAGATAGGTGCAACAAGGGTTGTATTCTCAAGAATGTTCTCGTAGCTTGCCTTTGCAACCTCGTACTGAAGACGGCGAGCATCCCACTCAGACTTTGACGCACCACCAATCTTGTAGAGTTCGTCAGTTCGGTCGTACTCAATCTTTGCATTGTCCATCTGAGCCTTTGACTGCACAAGGGCAGAGTTCTCAAGGCTTACAAGTGTATCGCCCTTGCGAACACGGTCGCCGACATCTACGCGAATCTCCTTAATACGGCGTGGAGCCTGTGGTGCGATGTTGTTAACAACCTCAGCCTCAACATTTCCTGTGAAGACAACCTGCTGCACAACATCTCTTGCTGCAACAGTTGCAACCTCAACCTTTGGAAGTACTACCTCAGCAGCAGCCTCACCCTTCTTTGCGCCCTTGTCTGTAGAGCCACACGATACTGCTGTTACAGCACAGATAACAAGCAGTGAATTTACAAATTTTCTCATCTTTATACTGTTTTATTTATTATCAAAATTGTAGTCACCCAAAACCTTATCAAGCGAAACCTTTGCTGTAAGGAAGTTGTAGATAGATTGGTTGCGCTGAAGCTCAGCCTGTGTAAGTGCAACCTGTGAGTTGTCAATATCGACAAGGGTTCCACGACCTACATCGTAGCGCTTTACGGCAATATCGTAGCCGCGCTGTGCCTGGTCTACAGTGGCTGCAGAGGCGTGATACTTCTTTACGCTGGACTGCATATTGTTGAGATACTGAACAATACCTACACGGAGCTGACGCTCAATATTCTCGCGCTGGAGCTGAATGTTTGCAAGGTTGAGCTTCGCCTCGCGAGTAGCTGCGCGGCGCTTGTTGCCTGCAAAGATTGGAATGTTGAGCTGAAGACCTGCATATGAGTATGGGTTCCAAGCCCCCTTATTGAAGAACTTACCGTCGTTGCCAAGTGCAGTGTAGAGATAAGCCGCATTGAGCGAGAGTGATGGAACATTGGCAAGCTTTGTAATCTTTACAGCGTGCTCGAGCATCTGCTCCTGAACATCTAACTGCTTGAGAGTAGTGTTGTTCTCAAGGTTGAGCTGTGAGATGTCGTAGCTCTTGTCAAGGGCGTGAACATAGTCCATAAGTGAACCTGTAACATCGATATTGCGCTGTAGGTCAATGCCCAGCAGAGCCTTGAGCTGCCAAAGGGCCAGAGTTACGGTATACTCAGCCTCAATGACATTTGGAAGGGCATTCTGTACAGATACATTTGAACGGATAAGGTCGTACTCTGATACCGAGCCAACATCAAACTTCTTCTTTACAATGTCGTGGTTGTCAACAGCATTGTCGTATACGCGCTGGTAGAGATCATAAGACTGCTTTGCAAGCAGAATGCCGTAGTAGGCCTTTGTAACCTGCTCTACCATATCAATACGAGATGAACGAGCCTGCTCTACAGCCAGCTCAACATCGAGAGCTGAAACCTTAAGGCTCTGCCAAAGCTGTGCGTTTACAACCGGCATACCGAGTGTAATTCCACCATTGAATGAGTTGTCGCTACCAACCTTGATAGTCTGCGTCTGACCGCCGAAGTCCATACTCATTGTCTGCTTCTTGATCACACGCTGATAGGATGCAGTAGCGTCAATCTGCGGGTAGAGGCTTGCGTAGGTGCCCTGCTTGGCATAACGCTTGATCTCTATCTGCTGATCGGCAATCTTGATTGTCGGATTCTCGCTCAGAGCAATCTCAAGAGCCTGCTCAAGGGTGAGAACCAACTTCTGCTCTGGCTGTGCTGCACTCTGCTCCTGAGCTGAAACAGCAAAAAAGGATGCTGCAAAGCCTAACATCAACAAAAATTTTCTCATAACTTAACTGTTTAATTTCCTTTATTTTGTATTATTAATCTCTATTGTTCTTGTTCTGCAAATACTGATCTATCTGATGCACACCCTCTATTGTGGCAATACCACGGAAGAAGTTGACGATAGTGTAGTTTAGAGCATCCTCAAGACTAACGCCTTCGGGTAGCGACATATTGCCTGCCGAGACAACAAGTGTTGTGGCGGTGTAGTACAAAATTGTTACCGAGAGACGAATATCTACCGTCGGAAGAATAAGCCCGCAATCTATGTAATGCTTTATCATTGAGAAGAGTAGACGGCCATTCTCCTCCTCAGCCTCCTTGCGTACACGCTCAA
>JAFOYS010000272.1 GCA_017391435.1 Alistipes sp.
CACCTTACAAAGCCAGAGGTTAGAGAGATTGCTGTAAGCCAGAAATTGGCCACCGCAAAGCGTAAAGATTCGCAGGGTATATGTTTTGTGGGCAAGGTAGACTTACCGGTCTTTCTGCAGCAGAAGCTCGCCGCGCGCAAGGGAAATATCCACGAGATTCTCCCTACTTGGCCAAAGTATGCACGCTATGCAGAGGAGACAACCCTTGAGGGTATGGCCCGCCCATATACCTACACAGTGCGTGACGGAAAGAAGATTGGTGAGCATACCGGCGCACACTTCTACACTATCGGTCAGCGCAAGGGACTTGGCATCGGTGGACGCAAGCAGTCGCTCTTTATCATAGGCACAGATGTTGTAACAAATACAATCTATGTGGGCGAGGGAGATGACCATCCAGGTCTCTATCGCAGGGCGCTCAAAGTTTTACCGTCAGAGATACATTGGTTAGAGCCATCAGAGGCTATGGAGATTTGTGAGACTCGTCGCTACAGTGTTCGCATCCGCTACCGCCAGCCGCTTCAGGAGGCTCTATTGCAGATGGAGGCAGATGGGCTATACATTGTTTTTGACACCCCACAGAGAGGAATTGCCGCAGGTCAGTTTGTTGCGTGGTATGATGGAGATAGAGTGGTAGGTTCAGGCGTAATATCTGCTTGATAGATAACCATTTTCACAAAAATTGGGCGACTACTGAAAAAAAACAGTAGTTTTTGCCCATTTTGTGTATTAGTTTGCAAAAAAATTACTATATTTGCTCTTCGGAATAGACAAAACGAAAAAACAATCAAATTTATATTTAATTAACAAAAAAATTAAAGAGTTATGGCAAATGTTAAACGCGTCTATACCTTCGGTAACAAAGAGGCTGAGGGTAATGGCAAAATGAGAGAGTTGCTCGGTGGTAAGGGTGCAAACCTTGCCGAGATGAACCTTATCGGTATTCCAGTACCTCCAGGATTTACTATCACAACTGAGGTTTGTGCTGAGTACTACAAGCACGGCCAGCAGGCTATTATCGATATCCTTCGCCCAGATGTAGAGGCTGCTATCGCACAGGTAGAGGCTCTTACTGGTCGTAAGTTCGGCGATGCAAAGCTTCCGCTTCTTGTATCAGTTCGTTCTGGTGCTCGCGCATCTATGCCTGGTATGATGGATACTATCCTCAACCTTGGTATGAACGATGAGGCTGTTGAGGCTGTAGCACAGCTCTCTGGCAACCCTCGTTTCGCTTGGGACTCTTACCGTCGTTTCGTTCAGATGTACGGTGATGTAGTTCTCGGTATGAAGCCAGTTTCAAAGGAGGATCAGGATCCATTTGAGGTTATTATTGAGGAGATGAAAGAGGCTCGCGGTGTTAATCTTGACACAGAGCTCTCTACAGATGACCTCAAGGAGCTCGTTGCCTCTTTCAAGGCTGCTGTTAAGGCTCAGACCGGCTCTGACTTCCCAGTAAACCCTTGGGATCAGCTTTGGGGTGCTATCTGCGCAGTATTCGGTTCTTGGATGAACGAGCGTGCTATCCTCTATCGTAAGCTTAACAATATCCCCGCAGAGTGGGGTACAGCCGTTTCAGTACAGGCA
>JAFOYS010000273.1 GCA_017391435.1 Alistipes sp.
TAGTTATAGTCAGCCGAACGAAGGAAACCATAACCCTCTGGAATAAGTTCCAATACGCCCTCACCGACAATCTCCGCAGTAAAGTCATCTTTAGTAATCTCTGGCTCTACAACCAACTCCTCTGCAGGCTCAGATATCTCCTCTACAGGCTCCACGACCGACTCTGGAGCAGCTTCTATAACCTCTACTGAACCGTTCTGTGCAGGTTGCTCAACCTTTACCGCCTTCTTCGGACGACCGCGACGCTTAGACTCTGCCTTAGCAACCACCTGCTCAGCCTTTGCTTCAATAGTTGGCTCTGCAACTGGCTCTATAACCTCTACAACCTCTGGCCCTGATGCAATCTCCACCTTCTCTGCCGCGCGCGGACGACGACCACGACGCTTTGGCTGATTTGGTGTAGTCTCAACCTGCGGAGCAATCTCTTCTGCAGGTTCCTCTGCATCACTGCCACCAGATATAATCTTAATAAGTGTTCTCTTTGATAACTTCTCACTGGCAATACCAAATGCCTTTGCGATCTCACGCAACTCTTTGAGAGTCTTACCCTCCAGGGTAGCCAAATCTTCCATATATGATAAAATGTATTTGCTTATGATTTATAAACAGTCGGACGACTGCCTTAACGACACTGCAAAGATAGTACAAAATCGGGAAAAACAAAAGATAGAGGGGCTAATTAATAGCCCCTCTATCTATTTATATGCACTTTTTTACCAAGCAAAACCCACCTTTACATAGAACGATGTGCCGTGGGTGTAATCATCACTGCGCTCAGTCTCAGAGTATGAGCCGTCTGTGACAACAAGTTTAGTACCCATCTGCTGATGCTGCATACCGATACCGATATTAACCTTATTATTAAAGAGTTTCACGCCAGCACCACAATCGCAATAAAAACCTCCTGTAAGTCTTGATTCAGCCTTAACGCCGACAATATCTGCAGATGCATTCAGTCCGCTATAAGGCATTACAGTAGCGCCAAAACTTGCTGAGATATAAGGAGTTACTGACTTCAGTGGTAACTGACCCTTCAAATTAACAAAGAGTGGCAGTGCAAGTGTATCCCACTTCTCCTCTGGAACATCAGTATCAACTGCACCAAAGTAGCCCTGCAGACCCAATCCAGCACCTACAAATGCGTACTTTGTGATAGATACACCGTGAATGGTCTCAATAAATGGACGATGAAGTGATGATTTTGTAGCGGTATTCTCAGTTCTTAACTTACCACCCGTAGCAAAACCTACATTTACCTCACCCGCATACTTAATCACTGGCGATGCCGCAAAAGAGATTGATACTGCGCAAATCGCAGCCGCAATGGTCAATAGAGTCTTTTTCATAGTAGTTTGTTTTATAATAGTTTAACATTTTTGCACACCGAAACAACCGGTTTTGTCACAAAGTTAAGCATTTTTTCTAATTATTACAATATAAATATACAGTTTTTACACTATATTATTTTATTATAGTATTATAAATATTAATTATAACACCTATAGTACTCTACTCACCGCCACCGATTATATTAACAGAACTTTACGAAAACAATACAACACAAGGGATCGAACGACCGCTGCAGGTTTGAGCAAAGCAAGGGGAAGGGATTTGCAGACGACAAAGGAGCAGACTTGGATTGTTTGACTATGGGAGCTTGCTCACAAATAGTCTAAACAATCTAAGGCTGAAGTTGCATAGCAACTCTGCAAATCACAAAGCCGCAGATAACTCTGCCACACCGCCACCGGTTGAAGGCGATAGCATATCGCCAACGACCGCAATAACAGAACACTGCTAAATACACCCAATCAAGAATCGACAATAATAACAATCGCATCAAGGATCGAGCGACCGCAGCAGGTTTGAGCAGAGCAAGGGAGGGGGTTGCAATCAAAGATTGTTGTGCTTAGTTGACTTTGGCCGCAAATTAATTTACCAAGACAAATCTTATGCGCTACTATTTGTTTTTTCGCCGACAATCTACTATCTTTGTTATTGGATTGCGAAATACGCAATTTGTATGATGGCATTTAGGGCTATTGTTTCGTGAAGTAAAACGACCAAAATTATTAAACGAACAGACAATAGGCACATTAAATGCTCACGCTGTATGGCGTGGGTGTGCTTATGCTACACGACTTGCGTTTCCACCAATAAAGTAACCTGTTACAGGGAATTCTGGATTACTTATAATTGTTCCGTCTGCAGCTACTGTACTATCATCAAACA
>JAFOYS010000028.1 GCA_017391435.1 Alistipes sp.
ACAATTAGTTGAACTTTTATGTTATGTAGAGCAGGGCTTTGCACTAAGTCTTGAGAATCCTGAGTCTGACCCAGAGCAAAATTGGTAGGTATGAGAAAATTGTTGACTATTTTAGTTATTGTTACAGCTCTTTTTACAGCTTGTAAAACAGAGTTTACGGAGCAGATTACACCTCTTGCACCGCGCTCTATAGAGGTCTGTTTTGAAGAAGACTCCAGAATACAATTAGACGAAAACAAAAAGACCGTTTGGACAGAAAACGACTTGGTTTCAATATTTTACCACTCTTATATAAATGAATGCTGGAAGTATACTGGAGCAACAGGATCGACAGATGGTCACATTGTAAATCAAGGAGAATCAAACACCCAGACCACAAATCGCATTGTGGCCGTATACCCATACAGCGACAGTTATTCCATAACCGACTCAACGCTTAGCCTAACCATTGATAACAAGCAGACATATGCACCTAACAGCTATGGCGTTGGGGATAATATAATGGTTGGGGCAACTGAGGGGTACAACATTTGGTTAAGAAACATCTTTGGTTTTATAGAGCTATCCCTCTCTGGAGACAAGGTGATAAAGAGCATAGAGATTAAGGGTAATAATAACGAAGTTATTGCTGGCAGGGCAACAGTTGACCTTGAGAGTCTTGAAATTAAGTTTAGCGACGAAGGCGGCAAGAGTATAACCATCGATTGCAAGGATGGCGTACAGTTAAGCGAGACTCCAAAGAGATTTTACTTTGCAATTGCTCCTCAGAACTACACAAAGGGTATTACAATCAATATACTTTGCCAAAACGGCGAGCGAATTACAAAGAGTACACAAAAGAGTGTAAATATTGAGCGCAACCACATTCTTCCGATGGCCAATCTCAATTACACATCACCTGTGGCCACTCTTCAGCGTAACGCACTGATTGAGTTATACAGAGCGACAAATGGCGACAAATGGAGCAAGAGGAGCAACTGGTGTTCAGAGGAGCATATTTCGTCTTGGTATGGTGTAGAGTGCGACAAGGATGGTTATGTTACGGGGCTAAGTCTTGAAAATAACAACCTTAATGGCACACTTACCGAATCACTCTCTGTGCTTATGGAGCGATGTGACTACCTAAAAGTGGGAGCAAACAACCTCTATGGAGCCGTTCCTCAGAGCGTATTAAGCCATAAAAGGTGGCAATATCTCTGGGGCGACATTCTTAGAGGTACAAAACTTGAGTTTAACTACTCAGACATACCTTTCCCAGAGTTTAACATTAGGGATACAGATGGACAAAGCACATCCTCTGAGAAAATATTGTCAGACAAAGAGGTTGTTATCTTCTACGGCTGGGATGAGAACACGCTGAACACACTCTATAGCACAATCTACAACCTTTACCACACCTATTCAAAAGTAGGTCTTGATGTTATTGCTTGGACTACAGAGCACTTCTACAACACCTACCAAATTGAGGGCGGATACGGCGTCTTCCCGTGGAAAACATACCCGCAGCTTGTGGATTTAGGCAATACTATACGCCCAGGATATGGATACTATCCTACATCAAAACTGCCAGAGGTAACCATCTTTGGCAAGGATAGAAAGTTAGTATACAGCACCTCATTGACCACTAAAGTCAACGAAAAAGATATAGAGAATGCCGTAGAGAGCCTCTTCTCGTCATCCGACTACATTAGTACTGATTATTCTAAAGACGGAGAGTCAAAGTTACTTCAGAGAGCGACAATGGGCAACGGAATAGATATTGTACTGATGGGAGATGGATACTCTGACAGACTCATTGCCGACGGTACATATGACGAGGTTATGAACAAGGCTATGGAGGCCTTCTTTAGCGAGGAGCCGTACAAGAGCTTGCGCCATCTGTTTAATGTCTACTCGGTAAAAGCCGTATCTAAAAATGAGAGTTTTACTAAGGGCTGCACAACCGCTCTTGAGTCATATTTTGGCGAGGGAACACTTGTTGGAGGAGATGATAGTGCAGCGATGAACTACGCACTCAATGCTATCGATTACTCCCGTTTAAACAACTCCACCATTATTGTAATGCTCAACTCGCCAAAGTATGCCGGCACCTGCTATATGTACTACCCAGATGGCTATGGAACAGGTGGCACACTAAATAACGACCACGGACAAGGACTATCTGTGTCATATTTCCCAATCGGCGTTGATGACACAGCCCTAACGCAAGTACTTACGCACGAATCGTGTGGACACGGCTTTGCAAAACTCGCAGATGAGTACTCCTATCAAGAGTATGGCAAAATTCCTACACAGGAAGCGTCAATGGTAAAGGAGATACAAGGCTACGGTTGGTTCCACAATGTAGACTTAACGAGCGATACTACAAAGGTACAGTGGTCTCACCTGCTTGCCGATGCACGATATAAATACGATGGCTTGGGAGTTTTTGAGGGAGGTTATACCTACTGGAGTGGCGTATGGCGACCTACAGTTAACAGCATTATGCGCCACAATACAGACGGTTTTAACGCCCCATCTCGCGAGAGAATCTACTACCGCATCCACAAGCTCGCCTATGGTACAAGCTGGCAGTATAACTACGAGGATTTTGTCACATTTGACGCTGTAAGCCGCAAGACTTCGGCCACTACAGCCACAGCCGAGCCGCTTGTTCTGCGCCCTGTAGAACACACTCCGCCAATCGTTCGCCCTTACTCTTGGCAGAAGGTCTTAAGAAAATAATAACAATGGCACCCCGCATTGAGGTGCCATTGTTATTACATATCCCTTTGCTTACTTTTCAAGAAGAGCAGCAGGGCGGTTGAAGGTCTGAGTATAAGTATGTCCGTCTGGAGTTGTGAGTGTAATCTCAACTGGAGTTGTTGCTGATGAGGCCTTGAAGCGGAACATATTTATAGCGCGAGAGTGGATATTAATCTTTTTGTTCTCCTTCTTAGTCTCAAAGATTTTTGGCTTTGCAAAGACAACTTTTGCAGCGAGTGGATCAGAGTCTACTGTCTTCTCAACCTTCAGAGGTTTGCCATTCTCTGTTGCAGTCAGTGTGCAACCATCCTCCCAAGCCCAGCAGTTTACATAGATATAGTTCTTGTACTTTGGCTTTGAGTAGTCAACCTGATTTTTCTGCAGCTTGCACAGATACTGAAGCTCCTTAGACTCTTTGTAAACCTTTGAAACCTCGTTCATATCGTATGCACGGAATGGATACTTGCTACCATTCACAGCGCTATACCACTGCTTTGACATCTTTTTACCCTCAAAAGAGCAGAGATAGATACCCGCATCTGCACCATCCTCGCCAATGTTGATACCACAACTATTCGGACTATTCCACAACTCACCACAAACAGATGTTATGTTATACTCCACAATATTTGGATACTGAGGGTGTACAAACGAAGCTGTGCGGTGTGAGTGACCTGTAAAGATTGTAACGCTCTCAAAATCTTTGAGTTGGTTAACCAAGAGTTCACCCTTCTCATTGCCAAAATTGTATACACGCTCGCCGTTGATATTGTATGTAAAGAACTGTGCGTGCATACAGATAACAATTGGCACACTCTTATCTACAGCAGCCAAATCCTTTGCAAGCCAAGATAGTTGAGCATCGTCTACATACATATCGTAGTTACGGCTACCAACAACGCCCTTTGCAACTTTTTGGTTCTTCTTAACCTCATTCTTATAGACAATATCGTCAAGCATTACAAAGTGAACACCACCCTTATCCATTGAGTAGAATGTAGGGCCAAAAACATTGCAAAAACGCTGAATAGCATTGAAGTTAGGGTTGTCTGTAGCTGGCACAGATGGATCGTAATCGTGATTTCCGTGTACGCAGTAGAACGGCATCGGGAAGTTGTGGTCTGCCAAATGCTGAGGAACACTCTCAATATCCATTCCTGTCGCATACCAGAAGCGATCCCAAGTGATATCACCCAAAGCCACTGCAAACTTATAACCATCTGCTTCTGCCGCAGCACGATTGATTGACGGCATCATAAGCTCGCGGAAGTGGGTAAAATCATTTCGTTTAGGGTCGTTACAGAAGTGTGTATCAGCCATAAAGAGGACAGACAACTTACTATCATCCACCTTCTTAAGCTCAAAATCGTGACGCTCTTTAGCAGATGACTCTTTTGTAGTTCTTGCCCAGAATGACTGGCGTACAGAGTCTATAGCTATAGGCTCATAACCCGATGGAGTAGTGATATACACAAGACCATATGGCTTTGTAGAGGCGATATTGTAAACACCTTTATCATTTGTATACACAATCTGCTCGCCATCTGTTACAGCAACGCCAGCAACAGCCTTGCCGTCACACTTAACAACACCTGTTAGGGTAGTACCCTTAGGAGAACATATGCAATCACAAGCTGTACAAAGCAAGAGAACTGCAAGAGACAATAGTGGGGTTAGTAGTCGTTTCATTATGCAAAGTATTTATAGAAAAGTGGAATAGACTTAAGGCCCAAATCAAACTGGTCAAGACCATAACTCTCGTTAGGGGAGTGGATTGCATCCTTAGACAGACCAAAGCCCATAAGGATTGACTTGATTCCAAGCACCTGCTCAAAGCAGCTAATAACACCTATTGAGCCACCAGAGTAGACCGGCACAGGTCTCTTTCCAAAGACCTCAGCAATAGCCTTCTCGGCTGCTTGGTATGCAGCCATATCTGTTGGCGATACATATGGCACACCGCCGTGAGTAGGGCGTACATCTACCTTTATGCCCTTTGGAGCAAGAGTCTTGAAGTACTCTTTAAAGAGCTTTGTAATCTTATCTGGAGTCTGGTATGGCACAAGGCGCATAGTAATCTTTGCAGATGCAACTGCAGGGATAATGGTCTTGCTGCCCTCGCCAGTATAACCGCTCCACATACCGTTAATCTCAAATGTAGGGCGGACACCCACTCTCTCAAGGGTTGTATAGCCATCCTCGCCAGCTACAGCGCCCACACCAATAGAGGCCTTATACTTGCGAGTACAGAATGGCACACGGTTAAGGGCCTTACGCTCTGATGTACTAAGCTCGCGAACATCATCATAGAAGCCTGGAATAGTGATATGACCATCCTCACTAACAATCTGTGACAACATCTTTGACAACACCATAGCAGGGTTATGTACCGCACCGCCATAGATGCCAGAGTGAAGGTCTGCTGCGCCATTAGAGACGCTAACCTCTACACCTGCAAGTCCTCTAAGACCACAAGTAATTGACGGAGTATCAAGGCCGAGCATAGATGTGTCAGAGACAAGAATTATATCAGCCTTAAGCATCTTCTTATTAGCAGCACAGAACTTGCTAATCTGAGTTGAGCCGCTCTCCTCCTCGCCCTCAAGCAAGAATTTAACATTACAAGGGAGCGAATCTGTAGCACACATAGCCTCAAAAGCCTTAATATGCATAAATGACTGACCCTTATCATCATCTGCGCCACGACCGTAGATTCTACCATCCTTTATAACAGGCTCAAAAGGCTCTGTAGTCCACTCATTAAGCGGCTCTGGTGGCATAACATCGTAGTGACCATAGACCATTACGGTCTTTGCCTTTGGCGATACTATCTTCTCGCCATATACAATAGGTGCGCCATCTGTGGCAATAACCTCCGCACTATCAGCTCCAGCCTTAACAAGCGCAGCGGCCAAATGCTCTGCACAACGCTGACGAGCATCAGCATACTCTGTTACTGCACTAATTGACGGGATACGGAGAAGCTCAAATAACTCCTCCAAAAAACGCTCTTTATTGGCGTCAATATACTCTCTTACTTTATCCATATTTAGAAGTTTTATAGGTTACATATTTCACTAATTTCTCTGATAAATCGCTGCGCTAATTCATCCGCTTCTGCTGCCGATTTTGCCTCTGTATAGATGCGGATAATAGGCTCAGTATTAGACTTGCGAAGGTGTACCCAGCTCTCTGCAAAATCAATTTTTACACCATCTATATCATTCACATTTTCAGAGGCGTAGCGACTCTTCATTTCAAGCAATACTTTATCCACATCTATTGCTGGAGTAAGCTCAATCTTGTTCTTTGAAGCATAGTATGCTGGATATGTTGCGCGAAGGGCTGTCATAGTCAATCCTCTCTTTGCAAGATAGGTTAGAAAAAGAGCAGTACCAACAAGCGCATCACGACCATAGTGAAGCTCTGGATAGATCACTCCACCGTTGCCCTCGCCACCGATAATTGCACCGGTCTGTTTC
>JAFOYS010000274.1 GCA_017391435.1 Alistipes sp.
ACTCTTTTTTATCTTATGCTGGGAGACGGTTGCTGGGGTGTAGTCGGCAACTGCCGCACACATAATTGCTCCATCGGCACTATCAAATGCCTCAACTGTAGCGTTATACATCTGCTCGGCAGAGAGTACATCCCTGCGAACAACACCCTCAGGCGTAGGTAGATTTGTGCGACCCGTAACAAGAGTTACTTCAGCACCTCTATCAGCAAGTGCTTCAGCAATGGCATAACCCATCTTGCCGGTAGAGTGGTTTGTGATGTACCTTACCGGATCTATAGCCTCAATAGTAGCACCTGCAGTTACAACGAAGTGTCTACCTTGAAGACTCTTTTTTTTTTCGGTGTTGAGCGTCTTTACGACAAGGTCAAGAATCTGCTCTGGCTCTGCCATACGACCCTTGCCTGTAAGACCACTTGCAAGTTCGCCCGCTGGAGAGTCGGCAATAATTACTCCGTGGTTACGGAGTGTAGTAAGATTTGTCTGTGTTGTTATGTGAGCAAACATATCGCAGTCCATAGCCGGAGCCACAATAGTCTGGCAACGAGCCGAGAGATATGTCGTGAGCAGTAGGTTATCTGCCACGCCTGTAGCCATCTTGGCAATGGTATTTGCCGTAGCAGGTGCAATAAGGTAGCAGTCTGCCCACTCACCAAGGCTAATGTGGGAGTTCCACTCGCCATTCTCAGGGTTGAAGAACTCTACGAGAATAGGGTTCTTTGAGAGCGTAGCCATAGTAAGGGGTGTGATAAACTGCTTTGCGGTCTGGGTCATAATAACCTTAACCTCTGCGCCTGCACCCTTCAACAGACGACACAGCACAGCAGCTTTGTAAGCCGCTATGCTGCCCGTAACTCCTAAAAGTATGTGTTTGCCCTGTAACATTGCTCTGCTACTTGCTAGCGTCACGATAGTAGAGCTCGCCGTCAAGGAACTCCTCTGTAGCGATGATTGCAGGCTTTGGAAGACGCTCATAGTGGCGTGAAATCTCAATCTGCTCGCGGTTCTCAAAGGTCTCCTCCATCGTATCGGCAGTAGATGCAGAGGTAGCAAAGTCAGCAAGCTTGCGGTTAAGCTCCTGCTTTAGCTCGGCTGCAATCTGGTTTGCACGACGGGCGATGATGTTGATGCTCTTGTAGACATTGCCTGTCTCTGGGTCAAAATCTGCAAGTTTACGGGTTACCGTGTTGTTGGGAATGTTCTTCTTGATTTCCATTTTGATACGGTTTTTGAATGTTTTATCTGTTTACTTATTTAATCTCTGTCTGCTCGCTACTCTTGTGCTTGTCACTATAGTCCTTAGCCTCCTTGAAGTAGCGGTTTAACTCTTTGATATGCTTTGAATTAGGATACTCCTCAATAAATGAGTAGTATGAGTCAAGCATATCAAGAAAACGGTCTGCCTGCTTCTGCTCTATAGAGTTGTGAGCCAAGCGGTAGTTTGATACAACTATGTAGTACATAATTTCCTCACGGTGTGAGGTGTTGTCGTAGTTCTTCAGCGCATTCTTGAAGGCAACAACTGCAGACTTGTACTTCTGAACCTTGAAGTATGTGTAGGCATTGAGGAAGTTCTTGTCGTGAAGACGAGTAGTAAGCTCCTCAATAATCTTGTTAAAAGCCTCTACGCGGTTAGAGTTTGGATAACGCTCAATAAAGGTCGACAGAGAGACAATTGCTTGTGCAGTAAGTGTCTGATCACGAGTAGGCTCTGGTGAGAGGTAGTACTGACACATTGCAAACATAGCCTCTGCATCCTCAATAAAGAGTGAACGGCCAAACTTGCGACGGAACTCGTCAAGGTTTGTAGATGCCTCGTGGTAGTCACGGTGCTTGAACTTGCTTCGTGCAGAGAAAAAGGCGATGCTATCCTCACGCTCCGAGCCAATGTAGTAACCCAAACAAGCATCAAACATATCGCTCGCACGACTCCACTTCTCAGCCTTGTAGAGCTTAAGGGCGGTTGAATACATCAACTCAGGGTCGCCACTCTTTGATACCTGTCCCAATCCAGAACAAGAGAAAAAGAGTACCGCTATAGCAGCTATTATGGTTAAATTGACAATAAATCTTTTCATCTTTTATCAGTTACGCGCGTATAATCGCGCAAAGTTACAAAACATTTAACGAAATTCCAAATAAAATATTGTTGTTGATACCATTATTAAACCCTGTGACAAAAGTTGACAATCAATAATTGTACTTTTGTTCAAAAATATAGGTTTTTATGGCAACAATTAAGTTAGACAAGGCGATTTTAGAGGGTAGCGAGTATCGCTATGCGGCTCGCCTAAAGGTATTTATCACACTACTATTTTTGGCATCTGAGACGGGTGAACTTACAACCACACTATCAACGCTTGCACAGCAGACGCAGCTGACAATTAAACAGATTCGCTCGGCACTAACCGCACTAACAAAAGCGGGCAAGATTACAAAGAGCACAACACGCTACAATACAATTATAAATATCTGTAATTACGAAAGTTATCTAATGTTATGAGAAAGTATCTTATTATCTATGCCATCGTTACGACGGCTGTTATTTTTGTTGGAGCAAAGTATCTTCTTGGCGAAAATAGTCGCCTTGAGAACAACAATGTTGCCCTTATGCAGAGCCTTCAGACCTACCGCACAAAGGCTGATGAAAATGCCGCCTCGGTGCAGGTTTTACGGCTTAAGGTTGGCGAGTATGAGGAGCTTCGGGCTGCGGATGCAGAGAAGATTCGCTCTCTGGGCATAAAGTTAAAACGCCTTGAGAGCGCGGCCAAGAGCGTGACTGCTACAAATGTGGAGATTGCTGCGCCATTGCGTGATACGGTTGTGGTGCGCGATACGCTACACCTGCGTGACACTCTGCGACTTTTCCGCTGGAAGGATAGTTGGGTGACCGTTGACGGGGTTATTGATAGCGACAGTGTAAGTTGCTCTGTCACAAGCATCGACACCCTTCATCAGATTATCCACCGCATACCTCGCCGCTTCCTCTTCTTCCGCTACGGCACTAAGGCCATAAGGCAGGAGATTGTGAGCAGCAATCCGCATACAGAAATTATCTATTCGGAGGTAGTCTCCTTCAGGTGATTTTGTCCTAAAAAGTTGGCATTTGCTGCAGCTAACGAGACAAAGGTGCTCTCTATTGGCTGGCTAACGCAGAATAGAGATTTTAGTGAATTTAATGAATTTAAGGAGTTTAGTGAACTTTGTACAAGAACCCTTAAACTCCTTAATATCCCTAAACTTACTCTCTGTGTCTGCTACTTACGCCTTTTGCGTTTTGGTAGGGTAGATATATCCTCAGAGTGGTCTACGCCGCCACCAAGAGCGTGGTAGAGGTTTATTACACCCTGAATCTCCTCAAAGCTATCTGCGATTTGTGAGAGCTGTGCGGAGAGGAGTTTCTGCTGTGCTGTGAGCACCTCAAGGTATGTAGACTCTGAGTGGCTCATAAGCTGGCGGGTGCTATTTACTGCGCTCTCAAGGGCTGCAATTTGTTGCTTGCGGATATCCTTCTTGCTACGGGCAGTCTGGCACTTTGCAAGTGCGTCGTTGACCTCGTTACCCGCTGTAAGTAGTGAGTGGCGGAACGAGATTAGGGCCTGCTCCTGCTTAGCCTTTGCAATCTTAAGGTTAGCACGCTTTGCACCAGCGTTGAACAGATCTGCCGCTATGCGAGTGGTAAAGGTTACAAGCCAACTTGCTGGTGAGGCTACAGCCTTGCCAAGTTGATCTTGCCAGCCAAGACTACCACCCAAAGTGAGGGATGGGATAAACGAGCCCTCAGCAATATTTGTTGCATAAAATGCCTGCTGCAGAGTGCGCTCAGCCGAGCGGATATCTGGTCGGCGAGAGAGTAGCTGGGTAGGGATACCGACACTAAGGGTTTTGTTGAAATTCTGGTTGTGGATAGTGCCGCGCTCAAACTTCTGCGGTGTAGTGCCAAGCAGTAGTGACAGAGCATTCTCTACCTGCAGAATATCGTACTGCAGATCATAGAGCGAAGCGTCTATCTCCCAACTATTTGCCTCGGTCTGTGATACGGATGCCTCGTTTGTCATACCCGCAAGCTTCATAGCCTTCATAATGCGGACATTCTCCTTCCACGATGCGGCTGTAGTGCGAGAGATAGAGAGCTGAGCGTCAAGCATCAGCAGTGTGTAGTATGTGTTAGCAATAGATGAGACAAGGGCAGTCTGTACACTCTGACGATAGAGGTGACTCTGCTCATAAGCGGCCTGTGCGCTGCGCTTGCCGTTCAGTATGCGACCTGTAATATCTACCTCCCAACTTGCACTTATAGGTAGGCTTAAACTACCAGATGATGAGCCGCTAAATGGTGCATTGAGTGAATATGACGGGTTGAAGGCCACAGAGGGGAAGTAAGAGAGCTTAGCAGTACGAAGTGCTGCAGTAGCCTCAACTACGCGCTGCGCTGCAATCTGCATATCGGGGTTGGATTTTAGTCCCTGCTCAATAAGACGCTGCAGGTGCGGGTCTGTAAAGAACTCGCGCCAAGAGATATCTGCAATAGTTACTGTGTCCTTAGTCTCCACAGCCCCAAAGAGGTTGTCTACAGCAACCTCTGGGCGTGAGTATTTTTGGTATACCGTACAACTTGTGGCTACAAGAGCTACGATAAGGGTATATAATAGTCTTTTCATTGTTCTACTCTGCTTTTTTAGGTTTTACGACCTTCTCCTGTATTGTCTGGAAGATGATAAATAGTGTCGGTACGAGGAATATCAGTGCAAGGGTACCTACAACCATACCACCTACAACACCTGCTCCGAGGGTGTTGTTACCATTTGCACCTACACCTGATGAGAACATCAACGGAATCATACCGAATACCATTGTAAGAACGGTCATCATAATAGGGCGGAAGCGCTCCTTACTTGCCTCGGCAGCCGCCTCAAAGATTGTAAGGCCCTGACGACGACGCTCGCAGGCATACTCGGTAATAAGGATAGCTGTCTTTGAGAGCAGACCGATAAGCATAATAAGACCTGTCTGTAGATAGATATTGTTCTCCAGACCCATCATATTTGCAAAGGCAAAACTACCAAACAGACCGATAGGGACAGTAAGAATTACCGCAAACGGAATAAAGAAACTCTCGTACAGTGCACAGAGAATAAGGTAGATAAGGGCAAGGCAGATGATAAAGATAATCACCGTATTGTTACCACTTGCAGCCTCCTCGCGGGCAATACCTCCGAAGTCAAAACCATAGCCCACAGGTAGAATATACTCTGCAACCTCATTTACGGCGCGAATAGCGTCACCAGACGAGTAACCGTCAGCCGCACGACCGTTGATAGAGATAGATGGGAACATATTGAAACGAGATAGGTTCTCTGGTGCGTATATCTTCTTCAGTGTTACAAACTGGCTGATAGGTGCCATATCGTTTCCAATACGGATGAAGATGTTATTGAGCGTCTGAAGGTCTACACGATAGCGTGGATCTGCCTGCACCTGAACCTGATAGAGCTTTGTAAATCGGTTGAAGCGGGTTGACAGACGACCACCGTAGTATCCGTTCAGAATCTCAAGCACCTCCTTTGGCGAAGTGCCGGCACGCTTACACTTTACAGCATCAACATCAATCTGATACTGAGGGAAGCGAGGGTTGAACGATGTACGGGCAGAACCAATCTCTGGGCGAGCATTAAGCTCGGCAACAAACTGGGTGGTAATCTCTGCCAAATCCTCAATACTGCCACCCTTACGGTCCTGAATATGCAACTCAAAACCGTTTGTAGCACCATAACCTGGAATCATTGCAGGAGAGGTTGTGAAGAGTGTCGCATCGTTGATATTTGTAGAGTACTCCTTAACGCGCTCCATAATGTCAAACACGCTGTGCTCCTTGCCCTTACGCTCGTCCCAATGCTTGAGTCTGAGGGTAAAGTTTCCGTATGATGTACCAGCACCGGTAGTCATACCAAAACCAGCCATATTTAGGTAGGCGTGGCACTCGTCAATATGGCTAACAACCTCTCGGTCAATGCGGTCCATAACCTCCTTGGTGTGTGCAAGCGAACTACCTGGAGGGGTAGAGACATCAATGCGGACAGTTCCGATATCCTCACGAGGAATAAGACCGGTCTTTGTGTTGTTCATAGAGTAGACAAGAAGTCCAATACCTGCTACAACAATAATGCAAGTGACAACTTTATGGCGTAAGAAGAAGGTTACACCACCCATATACTTGTCTGTTACGGCATTAAAACCACTCTCTACAGCCGCCGAAAGTCGAGCACCGAAACTGCGATTAATGGTATTTCCATTCTCATCCTTTGGCTTGAGGAACATAGCACAGAGCGCAGGGCTGAGTGTAAGCGCATTTACAGCTGAGATACCTACTGCAACGGCCATAGTAAGACCAAACTGTGTGTAGAAGATACCCGAAGTACCGCCCATAAGCGATACAGGGATAAATACGGCCATAAATACCAGCGTTGAGGTTACAAGAGCCGTAGTTACGCTGTGCATAGCATCTACAGAGGCCTTGTGTGCCGACTTATAACCTGCGTCAAACTTGCTCTGAACAGCCTCTACAACAATAATCGCATCATCCACAACCACACCGATAGAGAGCACAAGGGCAAAGAGTGTAAGCAGGTTGATACTGAAACCAAGTAGGTAGAGGAACAAAAATGTACCGACAAGCGAGACAATTGTCGCAACAAGTGGAATGAGCGTTGAGCGAAGGTCGCGCAAGAAGATAAATACAACGAGGATTACAAGCACAATAGCCTCAAGAAGTGTGCGGAGCACATTGTTAATAGATGCATAGAGGAAGTCGTTAGAGCTTGAGAGGACAACCATCTCAAGATCCTTTGGAAAGTCCTTGCTTGCCTTGGCCATATAGGCGTCAATCTGGTTGATAACCTCTGTAGCATTTGAGCCAGGGGTCTGGTATACGCTAAACGATGTACCTGGAGCACCATTTACCTCTCCAATGTAGAGGTAAGACTGAGTTCCAAGCTCAATCTCGGCAACATCCTTCAGGCGAAGCACCTCTCCGTTTGGTAGTGCGCGGATAACGATATTCTCAAACTGCTCTGGGGTCTCTAATCGTCCCTTGTAGCGCATAGCATACTGGAAGGTCTGGTTTGAGTTCTCACCAAGAGCACCTGTCGCTGCCTCTATATTCTGCTCGGCAAGAGCCGCTGAGATGTCTGCAGGGATGAGCTTATACTGCGCCATAACATCTGGCTTGAGCCACACTCGCATACTGTAGTCAGCACCACGAACATCAATATCACCCACACCCGGAATACGAGAGATTGCCGGCACAAGGTTAATCTTAATGTAGTTGGCAATAAATGTACGGTCGTAGGTGCCGTTAGGGCTGAAGACTGCAATCTGCTCCAGGATGTTTGTCTGTCGCTTTTTTACAGTCACACCCACATCAGTCACCTCACTTGGAAGCTGACGGGTAGCGCGAGAGACGCAGTTCTGAACATTCACGGCAGCCATATCTGGGTTTGTTCCCTGCTTGAAGTATACAGAGATACTTGCACTACCGTTGTTAGTTGCGCTCGAGGTCATATAGGTCATATTCTCCACACCGTTAATGGCCTCCTCAAGAGGTACAACAACGGCCTTCTGTACTGTCTCAGCACTTGCACCGGTATAGTTTGCCTGTACGCGGATAGTTGGTGGAGCAATGTTTGGATATCGCTCAATAGGCAACATCGCAAGTCCGATAATTCCACCAAGTACAATGATAATGGAGATTACTGAGGAGAGTACCGGACGGTCAATAAATGTCTTAATATTCATACGCCACTCTATTTCTCTGAGTCAACAACACTCTTAATCTTGATATTGTCGCCCTCGCGTAGCAGACCTACACCTTCAACAACAATAGTATCACCTGCAATAAGACCACTCTCGACAACATACTCGCGGCCATTGCTGATGTTAAACACGCCGACAATCTTGCTTACAGCCTTGCCACTCTTCAGAGTGTAGACATAGATCTTGTCCTGAATCTCGTATGTGGCAGACTGTGGAATTACAATACATCCGTCAGCCTTGTGCGGAAGGATAATGTTTCCAGAACCACCAGAGAGCAGCAGTCGGCGGTAGTTAGGGAACTTGGCACGAACAGTCACAGAACCTGTTGTAGGGTCAATAATACCTGAGATAGCCTCAATGCGACCCTTCTCCTTGTAGATAGTACCGTCGCTAAGCTGAAGCTCTATAGATGGCATTGCCTGAAGAGCCGCCTCAAGCGATCCGTGCTCTCGGGTAAGAGATAGCACCTGACTCTCGGTCATTGAGAAGTATACATACATCTCTGAGTTGTCAGATACAGATGTCATAGGTGTTGAGTCAGAGGGGCTAACAAGTGTACCTACACGGAAAGGAAGTGTACCGATAACACCATCTGCCGGAGACTTTACAAGGGTGTAAGAGAGGTTGTTGCGAGCATTGACCTCGTTTGCCTTTGCCTGAGCAAGAGTTGCACGCTGGCTGGCAAGCTGTGTGCGGGCCATATTAAGGTCAAACTCAGAGATAATGTTCTGCTTGTAGAGTAGCTCCTTGCTGTTTGTTGTAAGCTCAGCTGCATCTACTGCAGCCTGCGCTACATCTACATTTGCTATAGCGGTCTGAAGTGCCGCCTGATATGGCACCTGATCGATAGTAAACAGAGTCTGACCCTTCTTTACAATCGAACCCTCCTTGACGTGAATGTCTGTAATGTAACCCTGCACCTTTGGACGGATGTCAATATCCTGCTTACCACGAATAGTAGCAGAGTAGGTAGAGGTCAACTTGCGCGATGTAGGCTGAAGAATCATTACATTGTACTCGCGAGTACGCTTTGTACTCTTCTCCTCCTCGCAACTAAAGAGCGTTGCTGCAACTGCCAGAAGGAGCAATAGGTTAGATAGATAGATTTTCATACTGTATTAAGTTTTTTGTAATTATCTCTTGGCTTCTGTTTTACACAAAGTGTAAACCTCGCGAAAATAAGAAAAAATTACCATATTTAATGACCCAAATAGGGTGAATCGCCTAAAAAAACGGGTGAATCGTCAAAAAAATAGCCCCTCCAGCACGGAGAGGCTATATTGCGGTGGTAAATAGCGAGAGTTGTTGAGCTATCTATAGCACTATTTTCAAGATATCTTCTGGTGTGTCAACAATATACTCTGCACCATTCTCAGTAAGCTCCTCGCGATCACGGAATCCCCAAGTAACACCTATAGAGTGCACTCCAGCATCTTTTGCAGTCTTGATATCTACGCCAGAGTCGCCGATCATAAATGTCTTCTCTTTTGTTGCGCCGCACTGCTCAACAATAAGGTCTATGATGGCTGGATCTGGCTTTAGCGGAAAGTCCTCGCGGTTGCCATAGATAGCACTCCACTCGTACTGCCCAAAGAAGCGCTCAATAAGTCGTACGGTGCCATCGTGGAACTTGTTTGATGCTACGGCAAGGGTTACGCCAGCCTCAGCAAGAGTTTTGATCATCTCTGCAACACCCTTGTATACAACAGTATGCGAATCAATATTGTTGTAGTAGTACTCTACAAAATCTTTGCGGGCAGAGGCTACATACTCTACCGTGCGTAGATGCTCTGGTAGTGCTCGCTCAACAAGGCGAGTCACGCCGTTACCCACAAATGTGCAGTATTCGTCATAGCTGTGTGGGCCAAGTCCACGCAGCGACAGCATATGATTGCAACAGTGTGCCAAGTCACCAATAGTGTTTAGCAGTGTGCCATCAAGGTCTAAAATTACAAGTTTGTTACTCATTTTCGGCTCTATTTTTTATGATTTTATATCCTAACGCCGCAACAGTTATTGAGAGCATTGGGCTGAGAATGTTGAATAGACAGTACGGTAGGTATGTGATTGTAGCAACGCCCAACACTGTAGACTGTGTCATACCACAGGAGTTCCACGGAATAAGCACCGAGGTTACCGTTGCCGAGTCCTCTACCGAGCGGCTGAGCAGTCTGCCTTCAAGGCCTCGCTGGCGGTACAAGTCGCCAAAGGTGTTACCCGTAATTATAATAGATATGTATTGGTCGGCAGTAGTGAGGTTGCAGAAGATTCCCGTTGCAATAGTAGAGCTGACAACGCTCACAGTACGCTTTGCAAAGCGCATAAAGAGTCTTGTTAGTGCACCTAACATACCGCTACCCGACATAACACCACCAAAACACATTGCACAGAGTATAAGCCAGATTGTAGAGAGCATTCCGCCCATACCCCTTGTTGCAACAAGCTCGTTGAGCATCGCATCGCCAGTATCAACGGCTGTATTTGACGAGCAGGCAATCATTATACCTCGGAATGTTCCTAATGCACCCTCTCCTCCAACTTGGTCTATTATCTCGGGCTGGAGAATTACCATAGCAATAGATGCAACGACAGTTGCTGCAAAGAGTGTAATGAGTGCTGGTAACTTACGCAGAATAAGCAGCGCAGTAATCAGCGGCACAAGTAGTAGCCAGGCGGAGATGTTGAATGTCGAGTGTAGTGTCTCAGAGATATGCGCTATCTGTGCACTCTGCTGTGGAGTCTCAAAGAATGATACGGCCAAGAATACAATAACAGCAATAGTAAACGATGGCACGGTGGTGATTAGCATATACTTAATATGCTCAAATAGAGGAACTTTAGATGCCGCCGAAGCAAGTACTGTAGTGTCCGAAAGGGCCGAAACTTTATCTCCAAAGTAGGCTCCAGAGATTATTGCACCGGCAATCCACCCCTCTGAAAAGCCCATTGCCTGACCAATGCCCATAAGTGCTACACCGATAGTAGCGATAGTTGTCCACGACGAACCTGTGACGAGCGAGACAAGGGCGCAAATTATGCAGGCAACAGCAAGAAAAATCTTTGGATGTATAACCTCAAGACCGTAGCAAATCAGTGTTGGTACTGTTCCGCTGAGCATCCAAGTGCCAGATATTGCGCCGATAAGTAGTAGTATGATAATTGCAGAGGCTGATGTGCGGATGTTCTCCACAATGGCATCCTCCAGAGCCTGCCACTTCTGACCGCAGAGCGTAATTGCAAGCATAGCAGCAACAGCGGCGGCAAAGAGTAGCGCAATCTGGCTGCCACCACCAATTGCATCAGCGCCAAAACATTTGATAACGAGTGCCAAAACTGTCACTAAGACAGCCAGCGGAATAGACGCTATCCAAAGCGGAGTCTGGACCTTGTATTTAGAGAAAAAGTTAGAGAATTTCATTTAACTTGCTATTTAGAGTGCAAAGATACAAATTTTTTTATACCTTTGCACGCAAATCACACTGCCCCTGTAGTTCAACGGATAGAACGAAGGTTTCCTAAACCTTAAATAGCAGTTCGATTCTGCTCGGGGGTACAAAATGTAGGCTATCATCCGATAGCCTAC
>JAFOYS010000275.1 GCA_017391435.1 Alistipes sp.
GGGCGTATGTCGTAGGTGGCTCTCCGTGTGCGCGGATAAGCATATGACTGCCAGACTGTAGGCCCTTAATACCGTCGTGGTCTATAGTCGTAAGACCCATAGCCTCAAGGCGTTGTACCTCTATGCGGTTGTGGACAATATCGCCTAAGCAGCTCACGCTGCCCCACTTGCTTATTGCGCTCTCAGCCTCCGAAATGGCGCGAACAACACCAGCGCAGAAGCCCGAATGGCTATCTATCGCGACCTTCATAGGCTCAGCACCCTGTCAAGTTGGGCATCAAACCACTCCATCTGCTGCTCAACGGTCATATAGCTATTGTCAAGCACTATAGCATCGTCAGCCTTACGCAGCGGAGAGATGGCGCGAGTAGAGTCTGCCTTGTCGCGTGAGATGACATTTTCAAGAATCTCCTCAAAGCATACATCGTCTCCCTTTGCCTTAAGCTCGGCATAGCGACGCTCAGCGCGTACGCGAGGCTCGGCGGTCATAAATATCTTCAGCTCGGCATCTGGGAAGACCACAGTGCCGATATCTCTACCATCCATAACCACGCCGCGCTTGCGACCCATACTCTGCTGCATAGCAACAAGCTTTGTACGCACAGCGGCAATAGAGCTTACGGCGCTGACAAAGTTACTCACCTCAATAGTGCGAATCTTGCCCTCGGCAAGCTCTCCGTTGACATATATGTCGCTGGCACCACGAGTAGGGTTAAAGCGGAAGGTAATCTCAATCTGGTCGAGCAGCGCTACAATAGCATCCTCGTCTACAATACCACCAACAATGCCTCCATTCTCAAGAGCATAGAGTGTTACAGAGCGATACATTGCGCCTGTGTCGATAAAAATATAGCCCAAACGGGCAGCTATCGCCTTTGCAAAGGTACTCTTACCACACGAAGAGTGACCATCTATGGCGATTACTATCTTGCGAGAATTATTAACCATTATTACTAATAAAAATTGAAAGTATTGTATATATTCCGAGCAGACCCACAATAATGCCTGCAACGTGATTTATCGTAAGCATATGTCGCGGGCGGAACTTGCGACGGAATAGACTGATTACAAGGGTGAGTGCTGTCCACCAAGCGCAGGCGCCACCGAAGAAGCCCAGAATAGTAAAGCTTCCGCGGACAAGGGACGAGGTGTCGTTAATACTACCACCAGCGCCAAGACCAAACATTGCAAAGAATGCGAGGATATATGGCACAACAACCACAAAGTTGGCTATTGTAAAACCGAACATAGATGCAAAATCCTTCCATATTGTAGTGTTGCCCGCACGGTTGCGACGAATCTGCGGAACTGGATTCTGGAAGAAGATATATACGCCGACAATGACGACAAAAATACCGCCAACAATGCTCAGTATGTGGCTATACTTCTCAATCTGTGCCTGCATCATTGCAAAGAAGAAGTAGGCAATAATTGCCATTAGCGTATCTGCACAAGCTACGCCAAGGCCAGAAAATACACCAGCACGGGTTGTCTTGCTCAGTGTTCGCTGTATGCACAACACCGCCACAGGCCCCACCGTAATAGATGCCGCCACTCCAACTGCCAGTCCACGCAGTAAAATCTCAAGTATCGTAATAAGCATAGTTAGCGCAAAGGTAGCAATATTTTGCGATTCCACAAATTTAGAAAGGCATTCTTGTGACTATTATTTATTAAAGGTGATTATTACATAATCCCGGCCTAAATAATTTGCGTAAACCGCAATTTTTTTCTACCTTTGCAAAATATTATGGAGCAGTTTATTGTATCAGCGCGAAAGTATCGTCCGGCGACATTTGCGTCGGTAGTTGGGCAGAAGCACATCACCTCTACCCTTAAGAATGCTATTGAGAGAAATCAGTTGGCGCACGCGTACCTGTTTTGTGGTCCGCGTGGCGTGGGTAAGACCACCTGCGCCCGAATCTTTGCAAAGGCGATAAATTGTCTTAGTCCAAACGGTGCTGAGGCGTGCAACGAGTGTGACTCTTGTCGCACTTTTAACGAGGGA
>JAFOYS010000276.1 GCA_017391435.1 Alistipes sp.
GGACGATGTGATTGTGACAGATAATGGTGGAGTAGTTATCGGTGGCGATAAGAAGATTCCAGTTACTGTTGAGCAGCTTGAGGCTGTTGTAGGTAAGTAGAATAGCTAAATGCGGTCACTATGAAACCACTGCTTGTCTTTGCTACCGATATGGAGGCTACGGCCGTAAGCGCGCTGTGTGAGGGCGTGCAGACGGCAGTCTGCGGTGTAGGTGCTGTAGAGGCTGCGGTGGGTATGATAGATATTATAGAGCAGTACAAGCCACAGTCGGTTCTGCTCTGCGGTATTGCGGGGGCGTACAGTAGTAGTCTAAAGATTGGCGATGTTGTCTCTGTTGTCTCAGAACAGACCTCTACCCTCCCACCTATATATATAAATAAGTACAGTGCAACAGTGAGTCTGCCACTTAAGGAGGTAGTCTCAAACACTGTTATGGCTGTTGGGGCAGAGTCCTCTGGGGCAGAGATAGAGAATATGGAGGGGGCGGCAGTTTTTGCCCTCTGTCACCGCTATGGCATACCCTGCGCAGAGATTCGTGCTATATCTAACTATGTCTCAGATTCTCGCGAGCAGTGGGATATCCCTACCGCACTAAAGGCTCTTGCAGTTGCAATAAAGAGTATACTACAATGAAACGACTCTCACTACATATATCCCCTTGTCCAAACGACACCTTTGCCTTTGATGCGATAATCAACGGCCGAATTGCCCACGACTTTGACCTCGATGTAGAGTATAAGGATATCGAAGAGCTTAACCGTGGCGTGATAGATGGTGTAGCAGATATCTCAAAGATTAGTTACTCTGTCTACCCAAAGATTGCAGATCGCTATCTGCTCCTTACAAGTGGTTCGGCGCTGGGAAGGGGTAATGGTCAGCTACTTGTCAGACGAAAGGGCGAGAGTGGTGCTATCCGCAGAGTTATTACCCCGGGGGAGAATACTACAGCGCAGGCGCTACTCTTAAGATACTTTGCAAATGTAGAGTGCACTCCAATGCTCTTTAGCTCTATAGCCCAAGCTGTTGAGGGTAGTGAGGCAGATGCTGGCGTGCTTATTCACGAGGGTAGATTTGTCTATCAGAGACATAACTTAGAGCTTGTTGCCGACCTTGGCGCACTGTGGGAGGCAGAGACAGGACTTCCGCTGCCATTAGGCGCTATAGCTATAAGGCGCGATATAGCAAATACAATTCGTAAGCAGTTTGATGCTCTGCTGTCAGATTCTGTAAGGTTTGCGTTTCAAAATCCGACTGTTTCACGCGATTTTGTCAAAAACCACGCTCAGGAACTTGATGATAGTGTTATAGATCAACACATCTCGCTTTTTGTCAACGATTATACCGTAAATCTCGGTCCAGAGGGGCTTAAAGCGGTGAAAATGCTTGTTGGTGATGTAGAAACGGTAGAAGATGTAAATTTTTAATATTTTTTTATAACCCCCTAATCCTTCAATAGTTAAATGGGTTTTATAGAATGTTGCTTACAAATTGTTATAAAACAGCACCGTGTACTTACAATTTGTAATCGTGGTCAAAGTTCTTCCAACGCAGAAAAGTGTTGGAAGATTTTGTTTTGAAAAAATTTATTTATATCTTGCACTGCAAATCGGTGTTAAAAGTGGATTTTGGGCCGAATTTGCGATGTTTTTACAATTATTAATTACTAAATATTTATTCGTATGAGAAAATTTAGACTTTTACTTATGATGTCATCATTGCTGGCTCTGGTTTGCTCGTTCACAGCGTGTAATACAGATATAGCAGATGACTATCCTGCAGTAACACTCTCTATTACTGCTGGCGAGGCTGCTGGTAACACAGTAACTTTTAATGTTAAGGCAGAGGGCGCTGACGATATCTACTACTGGGTTGAGGCTGTTGATCCAGCGGTTGAGGCTGAGCCAGAGTTGCTCATTGAGAAGGCCTCTTATCTTGATGCTCAGGTAGATGTTCTTTTCGATCAGGCTGTAACAGTTTCAAAGCTTAAGTACTCTACTGAGTATAAGATCTATGCTTATGCAAAGAACTTTGCTCACGATGTTTATGCTACAGCGATTTCAATGTCTACTGGCGCAGCTCCTGTTGTAGCTCCAGCTCCAAAGGTTGCTGTTAAGGCTGACGAGGACGAGATTTACGAGGACGCAGTTCTTATGTGGGTTACTACTGAGAACGCAGATAAGGCTGCTTGGCTTATCGTTCCTAAGTATACTGAGGGCGTAACTGCTGCTAAGGTTTTTGAGACTGGTGTTGCTCTTGCTGCTTCTGAGCTTAATACTGAGACTGCTGTTCCTGTTGAGGATCTTGCTCCAGATACAGAGTATGACTTCTACGCTGCTGTAGAGAATGTTGACGGCGTTCAGGTTCTCAGCACTGTTGTTGCTGTAACTACTGCTGAGAAGAGCATCCCTGTTATAGAGATGTACTTCACTCAGCTTGCTAAGACTCAGGATCTTGCTACCCTTGTAAGTCTTCCAGGTCTCTACTTTATGCTTGCTAACGAGGCTGGTGATATGTGTACACTGTTTATGTATGACATTTCACAGATCGACAACTACCCTGGTTTTATGGCTAACGGTATGTATCCAGCACTCACTGGTTCATTCGACACAATGGCTCTTCCAGAGGCATCTTGCCTTCTTGCAGACCCTCTTTACACTTCTTTTGAGAGCGCTGCTGGTGGTGTGTATCTGCCTGTAGGTAATATGGGTGTAGATGCTGATGGCAACCCTTACGGTATCAACCTTATGACCGCTATGCCAGATCAGGATAACAACCTCCTTGAGTTCAACATCTATGCTGTAAACCAAGCTACAAACGAGCCTGCAATTATCCGTGGTCAGTATATGGGTCCTCTTGGTTATGTTGCTTCTGTCTCAACTTGGCCATTCAACCTCACTCAGTGGGGCTTCAAGGAGTTTACTTCTACAACTTCTGGTAATGTTGTAACTCTTACAAGCAACAGCATCAACGGTCAGTTTAAGCTTAATCTTACTACTGAGAACGGTAACATTGAGGCAAGCTATGTAGTAGGCGAGAACCTTACAGGTGGCTTCACTTCATTCGTAGAGGGCGAGGAGTTCTTTGAGCTTCAGAGCGGCCGTCTCGCAATTAGCAAGGTTGAGGGCTCTGACAACCAGTATCTGCTTATCATCTCTACTCGTGGTGACGAGACAATTATGGTAGGCCAGTCTGGTGCTTACAAGATTGAGGCGTTGGAGTATCCTATTACTATTACTCCTGCACAGTAATTTTGTCGTGATAGCGTGCCACCTACGGCACATCCCTTAAAAATCAGTTGCGGCTGTACGCTTTAGTACTATCCGCCACTATTTTTTTGCACGATGCACCGTATCTGACACGCTCTGACGACAAAATATTTTGCCTTGAAAAGGTGGCATTTGCGCCACATCCTTTAAATAGCAGTCGCGGCTGTACGAACTAGTACTATCTGCGACTGCTCTTTTTCACGATGCAGCGCAACTACTACCTTTTCACGACAAAAAACTAATAGTAGGGAGTTTAAGGAATTTAGGGAGTTTAGTGAGTGTATCGCTAAATTCCCTAATCTCCTTAATTTCCTTAAATTCTCTATTTTGCGTAGCTAAAACTATGGTACGGGGTCATATCCGCTGCCGCCCCAGGGGTTGCAGCGTAAGATTCGTTTAAGTGCAAGCCATCCGCCTTTGATAGCTCCGTGTTTACGCAGTGCCTCTAAGGCATACTGTGAGCAGGTGGGCGTAAAGCGGCAGCAGGCGGGCTTGAGTGGAGATATACAGATTTGGTAGAAGCGCACAAGTCCGATAAGTGGAAGCGTAAAGAGCCTCTTACAGCTCTGACGAAATTTGACTAAGGACTCTTTTGATAGCATTCTCTATTGTGTGATAGTCGTGGATAGTCTTGCTTGAGTAGACTACTGCAATCTCTATGCGGTGGTTGCCGATGGTGCTTAGTATCAGAGACTTGTTAAGTCTATATACTTCGCGCATACGGCGGCGCAGAGTGTTGCGTTTATTGGCGCGCTTGTGGAACTTCTTGGGTGTAGAAAAGAGGATTGCCGCCTCTGCTGAGGCAGCATCCTCTATATAGTAAAGATAGCGGAAGGGGTAGACAAAGCCGCTACGACCCTCTTTAAAGAGTCGGCGAATTGCGCCATAGCTGTGCAATCGTTCCGGCTTAGTCAGGCTGTTCATCTATCTATTCTCTACTTTTTGCGAGTGCGGCTCTTCTTTGAGAGCTTTGTCTGCTGGGTACGAAGGAACTGCTCGTTCTGCTCGTTCTCGGCAAACTCTACATCGTCAACCTGCTCGCCAGCAAGTACGGCTGAAATGTAGTTATCTACAGCCTTAGCAAGTGATGGAGCGGTTGGGCTTGGGGCAAATGCCTTTACAGGCAGGTGGTTCTCAGATGCAATACGCAGTGTGCCCTCACCAAAGGTACTGATAATAGGCATCTGGTCTGGTGTAAGCTTCTCGCATAGCGCCTTAACCTCCCACGGAGAGTAGAGCAGCAGCATATCGTAGCTCTGGAGCTCCTCTGCAGTAATCTCGCTTGCTACAGTGCGAGCAAGGATTACAGGGGTGTAGTTAATCTTCAGGCGGGTAAGTGCCTCTGGAATCTCTGGCTTATGAGGCTCAGAGAGTGCAAGGAGCAGCTTCTCGTCCTTGTGCTTTACAATCTGCTCGACAATACCGGTAAATGTACCATCGGCAAACGAAATCTTACGCTTGCGATAGACAATATACTTCTGCAGGTAGAGGGCAATAGCCTCGGTAGAGCAGATGTACTTTAGGGTTTCTGGTACTGTGATGCGTGCGTCCTCGCAGATGCGGAAGAAACTGTCAATAGTAGTACGAGAGGTAAAGATGACCGCTGTGTGCGCGAGAATCTCCACGCGCTGAGAGCGGAACTCTTTTGGGGTGACTCCCTTAACCTCTATTAGTGGGCGGTAGTCCACCTCAAGGTCGTACTTGTTCGCCAACTCAAAAAAGGGCGATTTTTCAAGAATCGCAGGTTTTGGCTGCGACACTAAAATTCGTTTGATCTCTGCCATAATTTACTTAAAATCCCTTCCACAGATACTCTCAGCGCAGAATTGGCGCAAGAATTAGAGATACGGGGAAGATTTCCAGGGCGCAAAGATACAAAATCCAATGTAAAATTGAAATTTTTTGTCCAACAAAGAATAAAAAAGTCTCTTTAACAAAGAGAATTAGCGCCACAGCACAACTTATTCCAGCACCCAAAATGGCGACTAATGGAGGCGTTGATTGCCAGAGTAAAAAGAGTATGCAGAATGGTATTGCTGCAACAAAAGCCACGGCAAGATAGAGGCTCTTGAGCCCGATAAGCGCGCGGCCAATATCTGTTCGTTCGCAGATTGCAGATGATAGGTAGATCGCCCCGTATTGGTATGCGAGCATCAGCGTCACAGAACCAAAAACAGCGCCTACAATGGCAATAAGTATAGTGCTACTTGATAGAGTCGTGAGATAAGCGGTACCATATAGCTCTATTGCGCGCAGTGAGCAGAGCGAAAGGGTTACAAGGCCCAGGACAATCATTACAACCTCAATGTTTGTCTTCTCGGCAGGGTTTATGTGCACCTTCTCGTCGCTACCCTGGTGGAATCCTAACGCGCCAATAATGAAGTAGCGCAGAAAGTCCCAGTACCTGACAATAAAGAAGGTGTAGATAAAGCCAATAACAAGTACAGCAATCTGAAACAGAGCTCCGTAGTTAGCACTGCTGCCAATAGTTGAGCCCTGTGCTACTAATGTTGAGGCTGCTCCAAAGGCCTGCTCAGGTGTTAGAGTATGTTCAAGAATCGGCAGCTGCATTACTCAAAGGCTCTTTTAAGCGTTATACGAATAGTTGTTCCCTTGCCCAGAACTGAGTCCACAACGGCAATCTTACCGCGGTGATACTCCTCTACTACGCGGCGGGAGAGAGATAGACCAAGACCCCATCCGCGGGTCTTGGTTGTATATCCTGGCTCAAAGATTCGCTTCCAGTAGCTCTTGGCGATACCTTTGCCCGTATCGGTGACATCTATCATCACATTTGTTTCACTTGCCCACACGCGGACAGATATCTCGCCGTGTCCCTGCAGTGCGTCAAGAGAGTTCTTCAGCAGATTCTCTACAACCCACTCAAAAAGGGCTGTGTTGAGCATTGAGTAGACAATCTCGGATGTAAAACCATTGTAGTCAAGTGTAACATTACGCGGAATGCGCTTGCGGAAGTAGATTACGCAGTCGCCAACAATCTCGTTTACATTGGCTACTGCAAGCGGAGTGTCGGAACCAATTTTTGAGAATCGGTCTACAATCTTTCGTAGGTGTGACAGATCCTTGCTCATCTCTTCTACTGCCATAGGGTCTACGCTCTGATCCTTGAGGTACTCTATCCAGCCCAGAAGCGAGGAGGTAGGTGTGCCAAGTTGGTGTGCCGTCTCCTTTGCAAGACCTATCCAGACGCGGTTTTGCTCGTCCTGCTTAGATGAGCGGAAGGCGACAAAGAGTAGCACTACAAAGGCGATAATGACTATCATCTGCACAAATGGGAAGAAGTAGAGCATAACGAGCGTTGAACTTCGACCGTAGAAGATAATGTGGTTATGCTCGGCAGTCCACCAGAACCTTACGATGATAGGGGTGTGGTGGCTTGCCATACGGTCTAGCACAGAGTGAAGCTTCTCGGTGTCCTTGATAACCTCCTCAGGGATAAGGTGGTAGGACACTACGCGCAGATTCTCATCCGTAATAATAAAAGGTATATTATTTCGGTTGTTGATAATTGACGATACGAGGGGGTCGGACATATAGTCGCCCATAGCCTCGCGGTTTACGCGCTCCATAGCCGCTGCCCACAACTCTACATCGTGGCGCTCCTTGACAGATAGGCTCTCGGCCATCTGATAGGTGATAAAGAGCGAGGCACAGACAATCAGCGCACCCAATACAAGGAGTATTGTGCGGCCAGATTTTGAAAGTCCTTTGCGTACGCGCTTTATCATCTCTACTTAGTGTTATTTGCGAGCAGTGTGCTGTGTTGAGAGTATCTGAGCCATTGTCTGAGGCTTGCTGAGCATATCTATAGCCGCGGCAATGCCCTTGTCGTGTGCAATGCCGTTTGCTGTTCTGCCCTCGGCATACGCATAGCGCAAAACAATATCGGCATTGATAGTGCGGATAATATCGCTCTTGTAGGTTACAAGGTTGCTCATCTTGTCATCCTTGAGATTCTTCTCAATAGCTGCCATAGCCTGGCTAAGAGTCTGGTCGGCATAACGCTCCTTGTTAAGAGCCTTGCGTAGCTTCTCAACAGCTATGCGTGAGTCAGACTTGTATGGCACATCGCGGCTCTCAACCATCTTGCAGAACTGATTGTAATCCTGCTCGGTAATGGTAAAACTCTTTGGGTCAATCTGTAGATGAGGATTCTGTCGGTAGTAGTTGTCTCCAAACTCGTCTATAAGTCCCATTAGAAAGAGTGTAGCCGCAAAGGCGCTGACATACTCGGCCTCAATCTTCTTGTCAGGCATAATGCCTCCACCATCGTAGACCTTACGGCCCGCAGTGGTCTTGAACTCGTTTATAAGCGAATCTGGCACAGACTGCGCGCGACCCTCATCTGTATATCGCATAGCCTGTATGCAGCGACCAGATGGGATGTAGTACTTTGCCGTTGTAATCTTGCCGTAGCTACCAAAGCCGAGCGGGATGGTGCTCTGTACAAGTCCCTTGCCGTAGCTCCTTGAGCCTATAAGCACTGCGCGGTCAAGGTCTTGAAGTGCGCCAGAGACAATCTCGGCAGCGCTGGCGCTATTCTCGCCAATAAGCACAACAAGTGGTAGATCTGGCAGTAGCGGCTCGTACTCTGTCGTAAAGCGTTTGCTCTCACCCTTGCCGCGACCCTTCATCTCTACAACCATAGTGCCCTTTGGTACAAAGAGTGAAAGAACCTTTACTGCACTCTGCAACACACCACCACCATTTGAGCGGTAGTCAAGTATAAGGCCCTTCAGTGTGCCCTTGCTCTGTAGACGCTCAATAGCTGCACGCATCTCGGTGTAGCAGTCGTCTGTAAAGTCGGAGTGGATGATATATCCAATACCATCGGCAACATAGTCTGCATAGCTCACGCTCGGAATAGAGATTCTCTGACGACGAATCTTATGCTCCTTACGCTTTCCATCAACAACCTGCTCTACTGTAATTCTGACAGTCGTATTTGGCTCTCCGCGCAACAGATCACTCACATTGCTCACGGTCATACCCGCAGCGCTCTTGCCCTCAATCTCTACAATCTTGTCGCCAATCTTTAGACCCGCTCTATCTGCCGGAGAGCCCTTGTATGGCTCGGCTATGCGTACAAGGTTACTATCTTGGCGAATTGCAGATCCGATACCTCCATACTTACCCGTAGTGAGTGTGCGGAAATCCTTCATATCCTGCTCCGAGAGGTATGTGCAGTATGGATCAAGGTTGCGAAGGATACCCTCCGCTCCGTGGCGCATAAGTTTGTCTGAGGCTATGGTATCTACATACTCGGTGCTTACAGCCCTCATAAGGTTGACCATAATCTCCATATTACGACCCAAACCAAAGTCGTTACGCACGCTGTGCAGTGAAAGCGTTACTACTGCAACTACGGCTAAAAGAGCATATGCTGTCTTTCTACTCATCTCTTCTCTTGTGTGTTAAATATCCCTCAAGGCGAATCACTGCGCGAACAACAGTGCGGCGGTGACCGCTAATTACTACCCCTTCGCTGCAGAGAGTGACCGTAACCTCATCCTCAAACAGGAGTGTGAGGCGCTGAAGTCCCGTAGCGCGGAATGTAAGGGCACTATCTGTTGCAGAGCAAAGTTCAAGCCCGACAGTGGCCATTGCAGCCTCAATCTGCTGACGGTCGGCAGTAATATCTGCACTAACAACTCTGCGGACAAAGCCAAAGAGGGGATATGTTGCGCTGAGCAGAATCATTGTTGCTGCCATAGCCCAGCCATTCCACTGGCTAAAGTATATCTCGACCATCTGCAGAAATGTCACCGGCAGACTCTCGTACTTAATCTTTATCCAAATTAGTGCTACAAGTAGAACGCACAGAGTCAGAAAATATTTCAGACTTCTCAAAAGATACTTTTTCATAACTTCTCAATTTGTTTTGCTACACTCTCCATTAACCACAGTGGGGTAGATGTTGCGCCGCACACACCCACACTCTCTGCACCAGAGAACCACTCTGTAAGTAGTTCTGATGCCTCCTCAATATTATAGGAGCGAGGATTCTCCTCAAGACATATATTATATAGTACCTTGCCATTGCTGCTCTTGCGACCACAGACAAAGATAACCACATCGTGACTCTTTGCAAATGCCCTCAAATGCTCCTCACGGGAGGATACGCGACGGCAGATAGTATCGTCAGCCGTAAGCGTGCAACCCTCAGCAAGACGACTCTTGATAATCTCCGCAAGACGCTCAAAGAGCGCTACCGACTGCGTAGTCTGCGAGAGTAGGTACACAGAACGATTAAAATCTATAGCCTCTACCTCTGCCTCGCTCTCAATAACAATCGCATCGCCACTCACCTGACCTATAAGACCAACAACCTCGGCGTGGCCGTGCTTGCCAAGTATTACGAGCTGTCCGCCACAGAGCTTCATAGCCTCATAAGCACGCTTGACACGCTTCTGAAGTGCCGCCACAACGGGACAAGTAGCATCTATAACCTCAACCCCACAGCTTGCCGCAAGGGCTCTTTTGCC
>JAFOYS010000029.1 GCA_017391435.1 Alistipes sp.
CAATCAGGCCCTTTACGTGGCTTAGTATAGCACTCTGCTGTTTTGGATTATCAGAGTACTCAAAATATGTACAACAGAGTTCATCAATCGCCTTGAATGCCTCGCCAAATATTTCAGAAGAGACCTCTTTCAACTTTTCATCACGCTCCGCCAACTCACTATGCAGACTCTGCACAGACGAAAGATACTGTTTTATAAGTTCATTTTTATGTGCAATTTCTCTCCTCTTTTTAATGTATACATACAAAGAAACGGACAAAACAGACAATACAATTAATACACACATTAATATATACCTACCCCTCTGCTGCTTTGTCCTTAACTCATATTGAATTGCCTTCTGCTTAAAATAATTACTTTCGGCTGCTGATACTGGATTATTAATATACTGAAACAAAATTGCATTATGAGAGAACAATGCTTGAGAATACATCTTATAGCTCTCTATATGTTTGCGATTGGCTTGCAAATAGCGAGTATGGTAATACCTCATATACACTGAATCTACTCTATTTTTAGCCAACTTCCATCCCTGCTCAAGCAAGTTTTCAGCTCTCTTTTTATTTCCCACCTGTGCGTACAAGTTTGCACCCGTACCACAAATAGATAAAAATTTATATATAGCATTATCGGAAAACTCGTTTTCCATTTTTATCAACAAGTTGTACCCTTCTGTATATTTTTCACTCTTTTCATAAGCCTGCAATAGGCTTTTATAGCACTGGAGATTTATTTGAGTATAATTACACGAATCTGCAAGATATATAGTTCGTCGCAGCGTCTCAATACTCTCACTATGGCATTCCATACACCCCAATAATTCTCCAGCCTTATACAACTGATACACCTGATGTTTAGGCAGTTTTGCCTCCTTATAGTAATTGTATGACTGCTCTGCATACTGATAAGCCTTCTCGTAGTTATAATACCGCTCATACATTTCACCCAGACTTGAGTATAGCAACCCCTTGAGGTAGTTGTCCTCTACGCGGTCGGGATGTTGGGCGGCGTCAAGGTAGTAGAGCAGGGCCTGCTGGTAGTCCTTAGCATTTTCGTAGACTCTGCCGAGGTAGTAGTATGCGCGCATACGCTCGCTCTCTGGGCCGTGCGTGTCGTAGTATGTGGCCGAGAATCGGATAAGCGAGTCGGCAGCAACATCTATATAGTTTTTATCCAACGCGGCGGAGTAGAGAACTCCGTAGCGGGCGCGGTGCTTAGGGTTAATAAGCGCGTAGCGTTTGATGCTCTTGACGGTCACAAGTGCCGAGTCGGGGGCGCTAACAATCTGTCGCTCTGCTTGGCTAAGCAGATCATCAACACTAAGGGCCTGGCAACCGCAGAGCGCAACGAGGGCAAGGAGGGCGAGGAGTTTTCGCATAAAGAGTGATAATTTTCACAAATATACGAAAAAAACGAAAACTGCCACGCATAATGGCAGTTTTCTCAATATGGGTTGTTCTCTATTTGAACCGTTACAGTTCTGTCTTCCACAGGCCGTGGAGGTTGCAGTACTCGTAGACCGCAACAGGCTTACTACTGCAGGTGCAGATAACTGCCTCTGGCTTATCCTTGAGGTTTACGCGGATGCCACCATCCTCAGTCTCAACATAGATAAATGCTATGTGGTGCTCTGGAAGCATTGGGTGTGCTACGCTGCCCACCTCAACCTTTATTGTGCAGTCATCTATGCGTGTAACTACCGGAATATGCTTCTCGCCACTCGCCTCAACGGTGTTCGGAATAAGCTCCTCCATCTTCTCACCGCAGCATACTACTGCTACACCTGAATCTACTACCTTCTCTACTACATTGCCACAGTGGCGGCACTTATAAAATTTAGTTGTCATAATAAGTTGTGTTGTATTAAGTTGTGTTCTATAAATTAGGATAAATGTTATTTCTCTCTTTAAGTAGATTCTATTTCGGTCGCTTTTGGGTATATTTTGGCATCTTTCCCTGCTTTTCTCAGTTACAATAGGCTATTGCGCCTTCAAAAGAGCAGAAAAATCTGCTCAAAATATCCTCCAAAATCGTCTCGACCTAATCTATAGAACCCACCTTTACTCTTTTTTGCTCTTTTTTTGCTCTTTATGCGTTTTCTGCTACTCGGCGCTTGTTGCAAGAGGGCTTGCCTGCTTGTATACTCGCGCTGCGAGCTCCTTGTCAAGCTGGTACATTCCATACTTATCACCCTCAATGCTCTGTGCGGCAAAGATCATATCGCGGGCATTGCCCTCCTCCTCTACCTGCTCGTCGATAAACCATACAAGCATATTTGACGATGCAAAGTCACGATCCTCGGCTGCAATAGCTGCAAGGTTGTTAATTAGTCCTGTAACGACCTTCTCGTGGCGAAGTGTCTCCTGGAACATCTCAAGCACTGACTCCCACTCTGTGCGAACAGGCTCAATAGCCTTTAGGGTAACCTTAGCGTCGCGTGAGTTGAGATAGTTCATAAGGATACGAGCGTGATCCTGCTCCTCAAGCCACTGAACATAGAACCAGTTGGCTACACCCTTAAATCCCTTTGCCTCGGCGTCAAGTGACATTGAGAGGTAGAGGTATGCCGACCATAGCTCGGCGTTAATCTGATCGACAATTGCTGTGTGAAGTTTTGCGCTAATCATAGTTGTATAGTTTTAAGATTTTGTGTCGTTGATTACTGCTTGATTATTTTAGTAGGCTGTTGAGTCTCTGGCGAAGCTCACTCTCGCTCTTGCCGCCAACCTCTCGCTCAGGGTTACCCTCCAATGGGATAAAAATCAGCGTCGGTATTGTGCGGATGTTAAAGGCTGCTGCAAGCTCCTCCTCTTGGTCTACATTGACCTTGTAGATATCTACCTTACCCTCAAACTCCTCTGACAGAGCCTCTACTACAGGCAACAGTCGCTGGCACGGGCCGCACCAAGAGGCGTAGAAGTCTATCATCGCAGGTCTTGTACCCAAATATTTCCACTCTGTAGCCATAGTCTCAATCTCTGCTACTCTGCGGTTAAAACCACCTTTTGTTAAATTTATAGTTGCCATATCTTTTCTCTTTTTAATCGTTTAACTTTCTGTTTCTACTGCAAAGATAGTGCAAATAAATTTATCTGTCAAATCGGAAATTTTTATGGTATTATAAGATTGGCTTATATCGCACAGAGTGTTGTTTTTGTGGTTTTTCGCTCTAAAAAGTCGGATTTTCTGTGCTAAAAGGTATAATGTTACGAATAAATTACTATATTTGTGACTGATTGGGACAAAGTGAGGGTGATATAGAGGGGTTAAGAATCAGTCTAATATCGCTTTTCTATGTCGCTATTAAACCAGAAATACCTTTATATTGCTAAATAAAATGAGAGAACAATTAGAGTCTTTAAGCAGTCTTACGATTAACTTCGGCACAGGAGGAATGATGATTGTAAACTTTATCCTCGCCTTTGTTATGTTCGGCGTAGCGCTGGGCATTAAGACTGAAACCTTCAAGGATGTTTTTAAGAATCCAAAGTCTGTAATTATAGGTATTCTTCTGCAGTGGGTAGGTCTTCCGGCCGTCACTTTTGCTGTTGCTCTGGTGCTCAATCCTTTTATTACGCCGATGATTGCACTCGGTATGATACTTGTAGCCTGCTGTCCAGGTGGTAATATATCAAACTTTATCTCGTCACTCTCTA
>JAFOYS010000277.1 GCA_017391435.1 Alistipes sp.
GAGCAGAGCGTAAATCTCTCTTTCGGGTTTATTTAGGCCCACCTCGCACGAAATAACCTCACCGTCAAAGTATTGATATACAGGCATTTTTCGCAAGAAATCGATATACTCCTTTGACATATTAGACAGCACAAAGAGCCTATAACTTTCACCCTTCAACTCTGCAATAAGCTCCGCTGTCGGAGCAACTTGGTCTTGATAGGTTATTGCGGTAGCCATCATATGGCGCGCTGTCTGAATATCAGAGCCACGAAACTGAGCCAAGCACTGAGCGACATTATCAAAACTGCGCGTTCCCCTATCATAGTCGCACCAGAAGTCTGGCAACTGCTCGCCAGAATTTATAAAGTAGAAGTAGTCCATCAGCTCCTGCGGACAACGAGCCTCATTGCGTGCGAAGACCACTCCTGCAAGGTCAAAAACAATATTTTTCATCATAGAAGTTGTTTAAAATTTGTTTACGAAATTATTTTGTAGCTGTTTTGTGGCAATTTTCTTATATGATTTGAGGCGCATAGCGGTTCCTATGTAACGAAAATCAGATAAGAAAAGAGTCGTAAACAGCATAAAAGAATGAGATAAATAAATTTTATATAACTTCTTTTCTTACTCAACATAGAGAACAAGTCCCTTAAGATACTCACCCTCGGGATGATAGATGTTAATTGGATGGTCAGTAGGCTGAGTCAGCTGATGCAGTATGCGAACTTTACGCCCCGCAATGGCTGCAGCAGTAAAGACTGTCGTGCGGAAAAGCTCCTTTGAGACTGCCTGAGAACAGGAGAATGTAAAGAGTATACCGCCACTCTTAATCTGCGACAAAGCTCTGGCATTGAGTCGCTTATAGCCCTGCATAGCATTTCCGAGCACCTTATGGTGTTTTGCAAATGCTGGCGGGTCAAGAATTATCATATCGTACTTGTCGCCAATATTCTTTAGATACTCTACTGCATCACAAGCAAGCGAACTGTGCGGTGCATTCTCGCCGAAGTTGAGCTTTATATTCTCATCCACAAGTCGGATAGCCCTCTCTGATGCATCTATTGAGCAGACCTCTTTTGCACCACCCGCAAGAGCATAGACCGAGAAACCACCCGTGTAGCAGAATGTGTTGAGCACTGTTCTGCCAGCAGCATAACGCTTTACAAGCTCACGGTTAAATCGCTGGTCAATAAAGAAGCCGGTCTTCTGACCCTCCTCCCAGTTTACCAGAAACTTATTGCCATTCTCAAGCACCACATTATCCTTCTCGGCAGCGCCATAAAGATATCCATCTACAGGATTGAGATTTGCCTTGTATGGAACAGTCTGCGCGCTCTTGTCATAGATGGCGGTTATCTTATCGCCAAAGACTGCAACAATTGCCTTTGCAATACTCTCGCGCGAACGATACATACCCACAGAGTGACACTGCACAACGGCCACAGTGCCATATATATCAACAACAAGACCCGGTAGGTTGTCGCCCTCGCCGTGAACAAGTCGGTAGCAAGTTGTGTGGTCGCAGTCGGTAAGGGCAAGCGTGCGGCGAACATCATAGGCGCTTGCAATGCGCTCTGTCCACCACTGCTCGTTAATATCTTGCTGCTCAAAAGTCAGCACACGCACAGCAATAGAGCCTATCTGATAGTGTCCACGAGCAAGAAAGTCGCCCTTTGATGAGTAGAGATCTACAATCTGACCCTCCTCTAACTCCTTTTCAGAGTCAATGCTGTAGATAGCACCAGAAAAAATCCACGGATGACAGCGCTGCAAAGACTCCTCCTTGCCTCGGCGTAAAAATATCTTTGGAATAGCCATAACTATATCTTAATTTTATACAAAGGTAGTGTTTTTTGAACAAAATCGCAAAATTTAGTCACAAGTGGGTGATAAATGACATTTATTTTGTAATTTTGTAGCGAGATAAATATATCATTGTCAACTATATCAACATATAGAATCATTTACTAATTACACAATGAAGCAACAATATTCTAAACCCAAATTAGAGCAGTACAACTTTGTATTTGAGCGCGGTTTTGACCTTTCAACCAATATTGGCGGATGGGAGAGCGGCGGCGAGAGCAGTGGAGATGCTGAGTAAAAACTAAAAAAATCAAAACAATAATACTATGAAGAAAAAACTACTTTTCGGATTATGTTGTGCAGCTATGGCAATTGGCTGTACCACAGACCCTTATCAGCAGGATATTCCTACAGTTGAGGGTACGCCACGAATTGAGATTTCGGGCAGAATTAGTCAAGACTACGCCACTCGCGTAGACGACGGCGGCTTCTGTCAGAACGACCAGATTGGTCTCTACGGCGTAAACTACACCGAGGGCAATACCGCAGCGGGAACGCTTCTTGACGAGGGCAATCAGGTGGACAACGCCCGCTATACCTACGACGAGGCAAATAGCCAGTGGGTTAGCAGCGGTAATATCTACTACAAGGATGTCAATACAAATATTGATCTCTACGCCTACTACCCTTACGCAGCTGTTGAGAGCGTTACAGAGTATAAGTTTGAGGTGGCACAAGACCAGTCGGGTGCAAATAGTGTTGACGGCTATGCTATGTCGGACTTTCTCTGGGCAAAGGCAGAGAATATTACCCCTACAGAGAATAAAATCGCTCTGCACTTTTACCACCGTATGGCGTGTGCGAATGTAACTCTTAAGGAGGGTCAAGGCTTCGAGAGTGGCGAGTTTGATGCGCTGAACAAGGTTGTGCTTGCAATGAACACCACCCGCACCTCTACTATCGACCTAAGCACAGGTGTTGTTACCCCTACGGGCA
>JAFOYS010000278.1 GCA_017391435.1 Alistipes sp.
GGTTTTCAGATTGTTGCAGCCACTGAGCATAGTCGTAAACTTATGTACGATGCAGATTTCCGCAAGCCTACGGTGATTATTATGGGTTCAGAGGAGAAGGGTATCTCAAAGGAGGTGCTTAAACTCTGTGACGAGCAGCTTGCAATTCCTATGATTGGAGCTATAGAGTCGCTCAATGTGTCGGCAGCTGCGGCAATTATGCTCTTTGAGGTTGTAAGACAACGAATTGGCGAATAATAGACAATGGCAGATTATAAAAATATAAATATACGCAACAAGAGGGCGACCTTTGACTACGAGATTCTTGAGGAGTATATCGCGGGCGTGGTGCTTGTGGGTACTGAGATTAAGTCTATTCGTATGGGCAAAGTCTCTATGGTTGACAGTTACTGCTACTTTTCAGAGGGTGAACTGTGGATTCGCGGTGTGAACATTGCTGAGTATAGCTGGGGCACCTGCAACAATCATATTCCTAAGCGTGATCGCAAGTTGCTTCTTACTGCAAAGGAGCTTGCAAAGCTCTCTCGCTCACTACAAGATAAGGGACTTACGGTTGTAGGCCTTAGACTGTTTCTAAATGAGCGCGGACTTGCTAAGATTGCTATCGGACTTGCAAGAGGTCGTAAGAGCTATGACAAGCGCGAGTATTTGAAGGCAAACGATGCTCGTCGCGAGATGGATCAGGCTCTAAAGCGTTATAAATAAGCATTTAAAGAGAAGATATATGGCGTTAATTCTTTGTATAGAGACAGGTACGGATATATGCTCGGTAGGTCTTGTTCAGAATGGAGAGTTAATCTCACTGCGTGAGAGTGACTCAGGACGCGACCACGCCAAAAAGGTTGCCACCTTTGTAGATGAACTACTTAAGCAGAATCAGATTCAACCAGAGGATTTAGATGCAGTAGCAGTAGGGGAGGGTCCTGGCTCATATACAGGTCTGCGTATCGGTGTAAGCTTTGCTAAGGGATTGTGTTATGGTACGGGCAAGCCTCTTATCTCGGTAAGCTCGCTTGCAGCACTTACTGCAGTAGCTATTGAGGACTACAAAGCAGGTATTCTTGACATTGAGTCGTGGGAGGAATCAATACTCTGTCCTATGATTGATGCTCGTAGAATGGAGGTTTACACGCAGATGTTTGACTGCTTTGGTAATGCAAAGAGCGATATCAGCGCAGAGGTAATTAGCGAAGAGAGTTTTGCAAGTGCGCGTAGCGATGCAAAGAACTTTATTGTCTTTGGTAGCGGAGCAGCAAAGTGTAGCGAAATTCTTGGAGCAACACTCATTGAGATAACTCCATCTGTTCGCGGTATGGCACGCATTGCTGAGAAAAAGTTTAATTCTAACGAGTTTGTAGATGTGGCATACTTTGAGCCATACTACCTCAAAGACTTTGTCGTCACAACCTCAAAGAAGAACCTACTCAAAAAGTAGGTTCTTTACTATTAGCTATTGGCCATTGGTCATTGGCTTGCCTTCGGCAATATAATTATCTGTGTCAGCCAGCTAACGGCTAACGGCTAACGGCTAACGGCCATTATCTACTCGCCCTCCACTAATTCAAGCTCGTAGACAGCCTTTTCCCACTCGTGCATAAGATGGTCAAGTTGCTGCTTTAGAGCATCATAAGCCTTGTAATCATCTGCATTATACTCTGTTGCCGTGGCAAATTTTTCATCATACTTGGCTATCTGCGCCTCTACCTCTGCGGTCTGAGCCTCTATTGTCTCAACAGCCTTGCGATGCTTGCGGATAAGCTTCTCCTGCTCCTTTTTCTGTTCATAACTGAGCTTACCCTGTGACTGTGGCGCGCTCTCGGTAGTCGCACTCTGCTTTGGAACAACAGCCTTGCGCTCAATCTCGCGAATATCCTCAATCTTACGCTTCTCAAGGAAGTAGTAGATGCCGCCAAGATACTCTCTCACGCCACCATCCCTAAACTCGTAGACCTTATCAACAATACCATCAAGAAACTCTCGGTCGTGAGAGACAATAACTACCGTACCATCAAACTTACGGATAGCCTCCTTAAGAATATCCTTTGAACGCATATCCATATGGTTTGTCGGCTCGTCAAGAATCAGAAAATTAGGCTTGCGCTTGAAAATTTTACAAAGAGCAAGTCGTACCTTTTCGCCGCCGGAAAGAACATTAACGTTTTTAAAAACGTCCTCACCGGAAAACAAAAA
>JAFOYS010000279.1 GCA_017391435.1 Alistipes sp.
ACTGTTGCGCTCTTCTGCAGCACCTTCTTCTCCTGCTCTCAGAGTAGCAACACCGTTGCCACCGAGGCAGACTCGCTGAGCTATGTTATAGGCCTTAGCGTTGGTCAGTCGCTTATTAAGATGGACTCTACGCTCAATGTAGATGCCCTCTGTCAGGGTATTCGCGATGTATACAACTCTACCCAGATGATGACTTTTGAGGAGGGTCGCGACTACTACCTTGCCCAGCAGACCTACTTTGTCCACGAGAAGGCCGAGAAGTTCCAGGAGCAGTTCCTTGCCGACCTACGCAAATCTAACCGCGAGTTTGTCCGCCTACGCAATGGCGTAACATACCGCATAGTTAAGCTCGGAGACCAGAGCGTGCAGTCACTTGTCTCTCGCGACACGCTGAATCTTGCCCTTACAATCTACGACCAGAAGAGCAACATTCTTGTTCAGACAGACACCGTACAGACCGCCTACCGAGACCTTTTAGAGGGCCTTCGTGAGGTTATTCGCATCACTGGCGATGGCGGTAGCGTAGATGTGTGGGTACCATCTTCACAGGCCTACGGCTCTGAGGGTAATGCCGAGATGGGCATCGCTCCAAACCAGCTGCTTAACTACAAGGTGGATATTATTGACATAAATTACTACAACAAAAAGAAAAAGTAAATAATTTTTATTACCTTTGCACCCGCAATTTGAAACACATAAACTAATGTATATCAATATGAAGAAGATTTTTAATGTAGCCATCGTAGCACTTGTATGCGGTGCTATGGCTGTAAGCTGCTGCAACAGCGGCAAGAAGACATTGCTCACAAAGGGCAACTCTTCAAAGATGGACACCCTCTCTTATGCTATGGGTGCTAACCTTGGCGAGTTTGTAAAGACCCGCATCGCTGATATCGACTTTAACTTTAGCGAGCTCGATCGTGGTCTTGAGAGCGCAGCTCTTGGTAAGAGTAAGTGGACTCCAGAGCAGGCACAGGAGGTTTTCCAGTCACTTATCGGTCCAGTAAACGAGCGCTTTGGTCAGCTTATGCGCCAGAAGCAGGATACTACAGCAACTGCTGAGCCTATCGCAGTATTTGTTCGTGACACTGAGCGCGACAGCCTCTCTTACTCTTATGGTATCAACATCGGTAATGACCTTCGCAACGGTAAGTTCCCAATCCAGCTCTGCTGGTATATGAAGGGCTTCCAGCAGACTCGCGAGGGTGAGGGTCAGATGAGCTCAGAGGAGCTTCAGAGCTACATTATGAACTACTTCAATGTAGTCTACCCACAGCAGCAGGCAGAGCTCTCTGAGGCTTGGCTTGCAAAGATGGAGCGCAAGAGTGGCGTACAGAAGTCTGAGAGCGGTCTACTCTACAAGGTCGTTAAGGAGGGTGATATTAGCCGTTCTGCTACTGATGACCGTGACGAGGTTACTGTACACTACACAGGTCGTGACCGCGACGGTGAGGTTTTTGACTCATCAATCTTTGAGAATATGCCTGCTGAGCGTCAGGAGATGATGCGTCAGTACCAGCCAGAGAACTTTGACGAGAAGGGCAACATTATTGAGAACGAGCCTGTAACATTCCCACTTAACCGCGTTATCGCAGGTTGGACTGAGGGTATGAAGCTCGTAGGTCCTGGTGGTAAGATTATCCTCTACATCCCAGCAGAGCTTGCATATGGTCCACGCGGCAACCAGGCTATCGCTCCAAACGCAGCTCTTGAGTTTGAGGTTGAGCTTATCGATGTAAAGCCTTTCGTTGACCCAGCAGCAGCTGAGAAGGCTGAGAACGCAGAGGCTACAGAGAACGCAGAGGCCACAGAGAACGCAGAGGCTACTCCAGCGCAGAAGCAGAGAAGATAACCGCTGAGTAATTCTTGTTCACGCAACATAAAAGCGACTCCAACTGGGGTCGCTTTTGTTTTTTTGTACTGCCCACTACAGAGGCTCGCTACGGCTAATAATAGAGACCGCAACATATAGCGCAAGCGCAAGGGCTGCAAGCCAACGGTAGTAGGTCGTAAAGAGATAGAGCACCTCGGTCACTTGCCACTGCTCTGTGCCGTGGATAATGTACTTATTATCATCACAATCTGCCGCACGGTAACACTTCAGGGGCAGAATAGGGATATAGAATAGGCTAACGCATAGATAGGCCGAGTATGTTGTAGCCGTAGGCGTTGAATACTCTCGTGCAACAGTGTATAGCCTTATGCCACAGCCGTTTATGCTAAACATTGCGGGGGTACAGTGGCTGTAATCGGTGTATGGCTCAAGGCGTTGACTCTCAATCATCTGCTCTGAGATGTAGCTTCTTAACAGAAAGAGCAGCGCCACGGCAAGGGCGAGGACAAATATCTCAAACGGGTCCATTGTTAGGTTAGTCTTTATGGTTTATATAAAAAGGAGACTGCACAACAGTGTCGGCAGTCCCCCGTAGTATTGCTGTAGCCTACTTCGCGTAGCTTACAGAACGAGTCTCGCGGATAACGGTAATCTTTACCTGACCAGGATATGTCATCTCATCCTGAATGCGCTTTGCAATGTCGTGTGACAGTGCCTCAGACTCAGCATCTGAGAGCTTATCAGCACCAACAATCACACGGAGCTCACGACCCGCCTGAATAGCGTAGGTCTTAACCACACCGTTGTATGACAGAGCGATATCCTCCATCTCCTTGAGTCGCTTGATATATGACTCAATAACCTCACGGCGAGCACCTGGACGGGCACCAGAGATAGCATCGCAGACCTGAATAATCGGAGCAATCATAGATGTCATCTCCACCTCGTCGTGGTGAGCACCAATGGCGTTGCAGACATCTGCCTTCTCCTTATACTTCTCAGCTAACTTCTGACCAATAATTGCGTGTGGCAACTCTGGCTCATCATCAGGCACCTTACCAATATCGTGCAACAGACCCGCACGGCGCGCAGTCTTAGGGTTCAGACCCAGCTCCGCAGCCATAATACCTGCAAGGTTTGCAGTCTCACGAGCGTGCTGAAGCAGGTTCTGACCATATGACGAACGGTACTTCATCTTACCAATAAGACGGATAAGCTCTGGGTGCAGACCGTGGATACCGAGGTCAATAGCAGTGCGCTTACCAACCTCAACAATCTCCTCCTCAATCTGCTTCTTAACCTTAGCCACAACCTCCTCGATGCGTGCTGGGTGGATTCTTCCGTCAGTTACTAACTGGTGCAGTGCCA
>JAFOYS010000280.1 GCA_017391435.1 Alistipes sp.
AGAGCTGCCTACAGAGCGGCAAGCGGGATTCGAACCCGTGACCCTCGGCTTGGGAAGCCGATGCTCTACCACTGAGCTACTGCCGCAAGTGGGGAGGTGGTGCCCTCCCCTATTTTATTTCTCCACCAACTTCTTGAGAGAGGTGATGTTCTGCTCATTGTGGAGCATCTTACCCTCGGCGGTGTATGCGTACTCAATGCGAGACTTGAAGTAGCTCTCAACCTTATTACGCACAACCTTCATAGTGCTGTTTACAAGGCCATTCTGTTCGGTAAAGTGCTCGTCAACAATAGCAAGTGCAGCTGGTAACCAACGATCAGGGAACTCGTCTGCAAAAACTCCGCCAGTGCGATACTTCTCAACCTCTGCGTGCAGAATATCTGCAGCAGCCTTAGCCTTATCTTCTGCAGTAGCAACAGCCTCCTTGAGTGCATCGCCATTTGGAACAACAACGGCAATAGTATAAGGGTTCTGGTTGTTGTAGATCATAATCTGATCTATATATGGGCTCTTGTCTACCATAGCCTCCTCCATACCCTCTGGACTATACTTCTCACCGTCAGAAGAGATGAGAAGACTCTTGAAGCGACCAAGCACATAGAGGAATCCGTCAGCGGCCATATATCCCATATCGCCAGTATAAAGCCAACCGTCCTTAACAGTCTCGGCAGTTGCTGAAGGGTTCTTCCAGTAGCCTGCCATAACATTCTCGCCCTTGATGACAATCTCGCCCTTCTCGCCTACAGGTAGCTCGCGGCCCTCATCGTCAAGAATCTTAATCTCCAGAGGCTGAATAAGCTTACCAGATGAGCCAAAGCGGTGATTCTTCTCGCCGATAGAGTTTGTAGAGATAATTGGTGTAGCCTCGCTAAGGCCATAGCCCTGATACATTGGCATACCTACTGCATAGAAGAAACGCTGAAGCTCAGAGTCAAGCAGCGCACCACCACCAACAAAGAACTCAAGGCAACCACCAAAGCCCTGACGGACCTTGCTGTAGAGAATCTTGTCAAAGAGTGCTACAAGAGGCTTGAGAATGAATCTCCAGCCGCGACCCTTGCTATATCCATCCTGATTATACTCATATGACACCTTGAGAGCAAACTTAAAGAGCTTTTCAGTAGCTGCGCCCTTGCTCTTGATATTACTCTCAATATTCTTGCGGAAGTTCTTTGCAAGCGCTGGTACAGAGAGCAGGAAGTGAGGCTTAACCTCACGGATATTTGTAGGGATGTTTCTCAGGGTCTGCATAGGTGTTGAGCCTACCTGAGTAGTTGCTACAGCAGCACCGCAAGCAATCATAATGTAGAAACCACACACGTGCGCAAAGCAGTGGTCAAGTGGAAGAATAATGAGTGTGCGGTATGTTGGCGGAATTGAGATGCGGGTAAGCGCCTGCTCAACATTGGCTGTGTAGTTACGATGTGTAAGCACTACACCCTTAGGGTCTGCAGTAGTACCAGAGGTGTATGTAATGGTTGCATAGTCGTCGTTCTGAATAGCAGCACTGATAGCAAGGAACTGCTCTCTATTGTTAGCCAGATACTTGTCTCCAGCCTCCTTTACTGCATCAAGAGTCATCTCCTTCTCCTCTAACTCAACATCGTTCTGGAAGACAATGATGCGCTCAATAAGAGGTAGCTGATCCTTGATTTTACGAATCTTAGGTAGCTGATATTTAGATACGAAGATTGTTGTTACATCTGCGTGGCGCAAGCGGAATAGAAGGTCGTTTGCCTCCTCTAACTTTATAGATAGCGGTACGGAAATAGCACCTGCATAGAGCAGACCAAGCTCAGATATAATCCAGTTGTTACAACCCTCAGCGAGGATAGATACAGTCTGTTTTTGGGTAACACCCATAGCTGCAAGACCAGCACCAATCCTTAACGCCTCCACCTTTACAGCAGCATAAGTCGTAGGCTCAAACTGCTTGTCCAACTTCTCCAAGAGGAAGGTTTTTTCACCATATTTGGCAACAGCCTCCTCAAATAGATCGATAATAGTTCTTTTTGCCATTTTATTAATTGTTAGGAAATTTTTAGTCCATTTTAAGTACTGCAAGGAATGCTGATTGAGGTACCTGCACCTGACCAATCTGACGCATACGCTTCTTACCAGCCTTCTGCTTCTCAAGAAGCTTGCGCTTACGAGAGATATCACCTCCGTAACACTTTGCAGTTACATCTTTACGCACCGCCTTAACAGTTTCGCGAGCTATAATCTTGCTACCGATTGCGGCCTGAATAGCAATGTCAAACTGCTGACGCGGGATAAGCTCCTTTAGCTTTTCACACATCTTGCGGCCGAAATCATAGGCGTGGTCGGCATAGATGAGTGACGAAAGCGCATCTACAGGCTCTCCGTTAAGGAGGATATCGAGTTTAGCAAGCTTACTTGCCTGATAGCCAGTGCGATGGTAGTCAAAGGATGCATAACCCTTTGAAATACTCTTTAGCTTGTCATAGAAGTCAAAGACAATCTCAGAGAGTGGCATCTCAAAGTTAACCTCCACGCGGTCTGTGGTGATGTATGTCTGATTCTTCATCACTCCACGCTTGTCAATGCAGAGTTTGAGAACATTTCCAAGGAAGTCTGTCTTGGTAATCACCTGTGCAAGGATATAAGGCTCCTCAATCTTGGCAATCTTTGTAACCTCCGGTAGTCCCGATGGGTTGTGTACCTCTACAACATCTCCAGATGTGGTTGTAATGCGGTACGATACATTCGGAACAGTTGTGATAACATCCATATTGAACTCACGGTAGAGTCGCTCCTGAATAATCTCCATATGGAGCAGTCCGAGGAATCCGCAACGGAAACCAAAACCAAGCGCTAGCGAGCTCTCTGGCTCAAATGTGAGCGAAGCATCATTGAGCTGCAACTTCTCAAGCGAAGCACGCAGATCCTCATACTGGTCCGCCTCTACTGGATATACACCGGCAAAGACCATAGGTTTTACATCCTCAAAACCAGCGATAGCCTCGGAGCAAGGGTTTGATACTGAGGTGATTGTATCACCGACCTTAATCTCTTTTGAGTTTTTAATACCAGAGCAGATATATCCCACATCGCCTGCTTTAATCTCAGAACGAGGAACCATCTTGAGCTTCAGTACACCCACCTCGTCAGCATCATACTCGCTGCCAGTGTTGAAGAACTTAACGTGTTCGCCCTTGTGAATAGAGCCGTTAAAGACGCGGAAGTAGGCAATAACACCGCGGAAAGGGTTGAATACAGAGTCAAAAATCAGTGCCTGCAACGGAGCATTCTCATCCCCTTTAGGTGCAGGTATGCGGTTTACGATAGCCTCAAGCACCTCGTCTACACCCATACCCGTCTTACCAGATGCACAGAGTATGTCGTCATAATCACAACCGAGCATATCTACCACCTGATCCTTAACCTCGTCAATCATCGCCGACTCCATATCAATCTTGTTGAGTACAGGGATGATCTCAAGGTCGTTACCAAGTGCGAGATATAGGTTTGAGATGGTCTGCGCCTGAATGCCCTGTGTGGCATCTACAACAAGCAGCGCACCCTCGCAAGAGGCAATAGCGCGAGAAACCTCATACGAGAAGTCTACGTGTCCCGGGGTGTCAATAAGGTTGAGAGTGTATATCTGGCCATCCTTGGCCTTATACTCCATCTGTATAGCGTGACTCTTGATAGTAATACCCTTCTCGCGCTCAAGGTCCATATCGTCAAGAACCTGATTCTGCATTTCACGCTGATTCAGCGTACCTGTCATCTCAAGCAGTCGGTCAGCAAGGGTACTCTTGCCGTGGTCAATGTGTGCAATAATGCAAAAATTTCTAATATTCTTCATAACGGCGCGAAGATAGTAAAAATTTTTGAATTATAGTACACTTAACGCCGTATAAAATTACTTTGATCCGATGTAAAGCAATATTGCACCGATAAAAATCAAAAGAAGGTCAAAGGCTTTGGACTTTAGGTTGCGCTCGTGGAAGAGCAGAGCACCGCAACAGAAAGATACAAGAACGCTTGAACGGCGTATCATAGATACCACAGAAATCATCGCATCTGCCTCAGAGAGCGCAAAGAGATATGCGACATCGGCTGCTGATAAAAAGAGCGAAATAAGCGGTATTGCCCACGACCAATGAAATGGGTCAGCACTACCTTGCTTGCGTACCTTGAAAATGGTTAAAATGGCAATTGTAACGCTCATTAGTATAGCTTGATAGAGCACATACCAACTCTGTACAAACATCGGCTCTAAGGAGTGCATAATGTGTCTATCGTAGAGTCCGCAACAGGCGCCAGTAACGGCGGCCAAACCGACTAATAGAACACCGCGATTGTGCCTGAAATCTATACCCTCTCGCTTTCCTGACCGACTGAGCATAAAGAGTGATGCTACGGCAAAAAGCACACCTGCCCACTGTGTGAGGTTAAGTCTCTCGCCAAAGATTATCATTGCTCCGATAAGTGTCATTACCGGCCTTGTGGCGTGTATCGGTGCAGCAATGGTTAATGGCAACTCTTTGAGTCCAAAGTATCCACAAATCCACGAAATGAGCACCAGAACTGCCTTTATAAAGACTGCGATATGAGCATCTGTATCGCCAATAGTTACGGCAAATCGGGTACCCTCAAACCACCCTAATTCAAAGATAGAATTGATAATTACGGGTGAGAATAAAAGGCTGGAAAATAGAGTGTTAAGCAGTAGTACCTGAAGTACTGCATTAGCCTTCAGAGCCTGCTTTTTTGCTACATCATAGAGTCCGAGTAGCGATGCTGAACAAAATGCTAAAATGATCCACATAGGCGGCAAAGGTAGTGAAAAATAGAAATTTTTACTATCTTTGAACTGTAAATATCATTGTGGTTATGAAAAGAGGTCTATTTTTTGTTCTGCTTTTAGTCTTGTCGGTGGCAACAGTTGCTGCTCAGAGTGTGCCTTTTAACGGTCTGCTTTGTGATATGGATGGTTTGGGAATCAAGGCTCAGATATCTATTAAAGGCTCTGAAAAGCGTACCGTGTCGGGTAAGGATGGTAAGTTTGGTTTTACCAATCTCAAGGCTGATGATGTTATTGAGATTCGCTACAAGAAGGCGCGCATTGTGGTAGCTGTAGAGTCTCGCAAGAGTGCTAAAATTGTGCTTACTGATGACTATAAACTCCATTCTGTTACTGATGAGGCGGAGCTTGTGGCTGCCGGAATGGATTATGTCTTGCGTCGTGAGTTGCCTACAAAGGGAGGTGTGCTTACGGCTGAGATGATTGAGCGCGAGGGTTTTTCAAACCTTGCTGATGCGCTTAGAGCAAAGGCTACAAGTCTTGTTATTGACGGTGCGGGCAGTGTGACTATTCGCGGCGTGAACAGTATTGGAAACCACGCCCCAGCGCTGATAGTCTGTGATGGTATGGAGGTTAGTTCAATAAACGCTGTAAATATCAACGATGTCTCAAGTGTAGAGATACAGCGAGACGGCACGCTCTACGGTTTTAAGGGTGTAGGTGGCGTGATTGTTATCAAGACCAAGTCTGGCGCAAAGCGTTAAGCGATAAGGAGTTGTGCAATTGTAAATGTTGCGAGCGTGAGGCTTGCAACGCCATTTAGTGTGCCAAAAGCGATACCTATACTGCGCTGATGAGTCGGTGTTACAAGGATGTGCTCAAGAATTATGCAGCCACTAAATAGTGCCACTCCTGTCCACAGAAGCCATCCTTGTGGGCAAAATTGAGTAAATAGAATCAAAGATATAATGCTTACTGCGTGCAGCGCAATGCTGATATATAGTGCACCACGGATGCCAAAACGGACTGGTATGCTATGTAGTCCCTGACTGCGGTCAAACTCTACATCTTGTAGCGCGTAAATAATATCAAAACCTCCGCACCAAGTGAGTACTAAAAGTGAGATTAGACAAGGTGCAAGAGCGAGTGTTCCGGTCACCGCGATATAGGCCGCTGAGGGTGCTATGCCGAGCGAGAGACCAAGTACAAGATGTGCCATAGAGGTAAATCTCTTGCAGTAACTATACGCCATCACAACTACCAGAGCAACAGGCGAAAGGATGGCTGTAAGTGAATTAATGCTTAAACTCACGCAGACAAAGAGAATAGCGTTGATAATCACAAAAATCAGTGCGCTTTTTGCCGATATCTTTCCCGCTGGAATCTCGCGGTTTGTGGTACGAGGATTCTTGCCGTCAATATCCCTATCAGCCCAACGATTAAATCCCATAGCAACATTGCGGGCAAAGACCATACAGCCTACAATCTGTAGTAGCAGTAGCCAACTGAACTCACTATTTGTGCTCTTGAGAGCATATATAAATGCCATTAAGGCAAATGGCATTGCGAATATGGTATGGGAGAACTTTACAAGTCCCATATAGTCGCCAATCTTGTTTACTAAACGCTTCATAGTGCAAAAGTAGTAAAAAGTTGAGAATCGTGAGATAATATCGGCTAAATTTTGTATCTTTGTGGTATGAAAAGAGTTTTTGTAATACTATTGGCGTTGCTGCTGTGTGGTTGTGGCGCAGTAGAGGAGTCGCAGAGTGCTAAGGGTGATAGCCTCTGCATTGTCGGCGCGTCATTTGCCTATCCTGCAAACGGTTGGTTTGAGATTGCTTGCGAGAGGCTTGGACTCAATCCTATAAACAAGGCGGTTTCGGGTAGTAGTATTAAGGATACTGCTGAGAGTATGAAGAGCTCTACCCTCTTTACTCTTGAGGAGTTGGATAGTTTTGCAACACTTGTAATTATGCATACGCACAATGTGAATGTCTGTTCTAATGAGGGTGTGCACGCACCTTATACTAAGGCATTTGACTATGTTATAAAAGGCTATACGGCTATGTGTCAGTCGCTTGAGCATAACCCCTCTTCGAGATGGTTTGGTACAGAGGGCGGAAAACCGGTAGATATACTTATCTGTACACATTGGCACGATGCTCGTACAACATTTAACAGCTCAGTGCGTAAGTTAGACCAGCGCTGGGACTCTGTACGCCTCTGTAAGTTTGATGAGCAGATAGGTTTTACTAAGGATAAGCCCGATCCTGTAACAGGTGTTCAAATGTCTGTACACTATGCCCATCCAGGCAAGAATGGCACAGAGATTATGAATGGCGTAGAGTACGGCTGGCACCCAAAAAGAGGACGAGATTCGGAGATTCAGCAGCGAATGGCAGATATTTTCTGCAAGTGCTTCTGATTTCCAACTTTTTTACTATCTTTGCGCGTCTGAAAATAATATAACAAACAAGATATGAATATTTCATTTAAATGGCTTAAGAATTATGCCGATATAGACCTTTCGGCAGAGCAGGTAGCAACTGTGCTGACCGACATCGGTCTTGAGGTAGAGGGTTTTGAGAAGGTGGAGACCATCAAGGGAGGCCTTGAGGGCGTTGTTGTGGGTCAGGTGCTCACTTGCGAGGACCATCCAGACTCTGACCACCTCCATATTACTACTGTTGATGTCGGTGCAGAGGCTCCGCTCAATATTGTCTGTGGTGCTGCTAACTGCCGTCAGGGACTTAAGGTTATGTGCGCTACTGTTGGTGCTGTACTCTACCCTATTGATGCCACTGAGGGTTTCAAAATCAAGCGAAGCAAGATTCGTGGCGTTGAGTCGCTCGGTATGCTCTGCGCTGAGGATGAGCTGGGTATCGGCTCTGACCACGCAGGTATTATTGAGCTTCCGGAGGATGCTGTTGTCGGCACCCCTGCTCGCGAGTACTATCATATTGAGGATGACTACCTTATTGCTATTGGTCTTACTCCAAACCGTGTTGATGCTGCTTCGCATATCGGTGTAGCTCGTGACCTTGTTGCATATCTTAAGAGTCAGGGTCAGCGTGCAGAGCTTCGTATGCCGAGTGTAGATGCTTTTGCAGTTGATAATACCGAGCTTAAGGTTGATGTAGAGGTTGTGGCTACAGAGGCTTGTCCTCGCTATGCGGGTGTGACTGTTAAGGGTTGTAAGATTGACCCATCTCCTGAGTGGATGCAGAACTATCTGCGTGCTGCAGGTATTAATCCAAAGAATAACCTTGTTGATATCACTAACTTTGTCCTCTTTGAGACAGGTCAGCCACTACACGCATTTGATGTGGCTAAGATTGACGGAGCAAAGATAGTTGTTCGCCACTGTGAGGAGGGTACTCCATTTGTAACCCTTGATGGTACAGAGCGCAAACTCTCAGCTGCAGACCTTATGATATGCTCTGCTACAAAGCCAATGTGTCTTGCAGGTGTATTTGGTGGCCTTGACTCTGGTGTTAGTGAGACTACTACCGATGTATTTATCGAGAGTGCATACTTCAACCCAGTCTCTGTGCGAAAGAGTGCAAAGCGTCACGGACTGAATACAGATTCATCGTTCCGTTTTGAGCGCGGTGTAGACCCTAATATGCAGGTATATGCACTTAAGCGTGCGGCGCTACTTTTTAAGGAGCTTGCAGGCGGCGAAGTTAGTAGCGAGATTACAGATATCTACCCTGTAAAGGTAGAGCCGTTCCGCTTTGACTTCTCACTCTCTCGTGCAAAGATGCTCATCGGTAAAGATATTGAGGATGAGACTATTAAGAATATCATAGCAGCCCTTGATGTTACTATTGAGAAGGAGGAGAATGGCGTTCTGAGTGTTGCAGTGCCTCCATACCGTGTAGATGTTCAGCGCGAGGCTGACCTTATTGAGGATGTGCTTCGTATCTACGGATATAACAACATTGAGATTCCTACACACGTAAACTCTACCCTCTCTTATGTTCAGAAGCCAGACAAGACTCGCCTTGTCAATATGGTATCTGATATGCTTACTGCGCGTGGCTATACAGAGATTATGTCTAACTCGCTCACTAAGGCTGCATACTATGAGACCCTTGAGTGCTATAAGGCTGAAAACTGTGTAAAGATTCTCAATCCGCTCTCTACAGACCTTAATGTTATGCGTCAGACGCTTGTCTTCAATGCTCTGGAGGCTGTGGCGCTTAATATTAACCACAAGAATGCAGATCTTAAGCTCTATGAGGCTGGTAACTGCTACTACTATAATGCAGCTGCAGCAACAGAGGAGAATTCACTCGCGGCATATACTGAGAACTATCGTCTTGCAATTACCGTAACCGGTAGCGATAGCGCACCATCGTGGAACTGTAAGGGTGCAAGTAGCTCATTCTTTACCCTTAGAGCATCTGTAGAGCTGCTGCTCAAGCGTTTTGGTCTTAATATCTACGACCTTAAGTGTGAGAGCTGCGACTTTGATATCTTTGGTGATGCTATTTGCCTCACTATCAACAAGAAACCACTTGTTTGGATGGGTCAGATTGCAAGCAAACTCTGTAAGACAATGGGTATTAAGCAGGAGGTATTCTTCGCTGAGATAGACTTTGATACACTTATTAAGGCTACCCGCAAGCATAAGATTACCGTTACAGAACTCTCTAAGTATCCAGAGGTTAAGCGTGACCTTGCACTACTTGTTGACAAGAGTGTAAACTTTGCAACTCTGCGCGCTATAGCATTTGCAACAGAGAAGAAGCTACTCAAGAGTGTTGCTCTGTTTGATGTATACGAGGGTGATAAACTACCAGAGGGTAAGAAGTCTTACGCACTCTCGTTTATCCTTGAGGATAAGAGTCAGACCCTTACAGATAAGGCTATCGAGCGCAC